>JACIZN010000034.1 GCA_014359405.1 Candidatus Caldatribacterium sp. | reverse complement strand
GCCCCACGTCAGTCACGACAATGGTGTCAAGGTGCTTCGTCTTCTCATAAATTCGCTCAATCACGTGGTGGGGAAGGAGCCTGTCACTTTCCCGGTACTTCGGGGTGTACTCTCTCTTCCAGGCGTCGATTTCCTCATGCCACTCAGGATGCGTCGCAGGCTCAATGCGCTTGACGATCTCTCCGAGGACCATTCGGGCGTCCCCAACGATGGGGATATGGGGCTTGACGTTTTTCCCAATTTCTGCGGGATCGATGTCGATGTGGATAATTTTGGCGTGAGGTGCGAAGGTATCGAGTTTCCCCGTTACCCGATCATCAAAGCGGGCGCCAACGGCGATGAGGAGATCGCAGCGCATGACGGCTTTGTTCGCCCAGTACGTTCCGTGCATGCCGAGCATCCCCAGGGACAGAGGATGGCTCTCAGGGAAAGCCCCCTTCCCCATGAGGGTGTGAACGACGGGGATATCGGCTTTGGTAGCAAGCTCAAAGAGGACCTCTGATGCTCCGGAGGCAATGACACCCCCGCCGACGTAAAGGAGTGGCCGCTTGGCCTCCTGAATGGCCTCGGCGGCGAGTTTGATTTGCTTGGCATGGCCCTTGTACGTTGGCCGGTACCCGGGGATTTTGATTTTCTCCGGGTATACGAGCTCAATCATTTTCTGCTGAACGTCCCGGGGAAGGTCCACAAGAACCGGACCGGGACGCCCCGTTGCAGCAATGTAGAAGGCTTCCCGGATGACGTAGGGGAGGTCTTCGGCTTTGGTTACGAGGAAATTGTGCTTCGTGATGGGCATGGTGATGCCGGTGGTGTCCGCTTCCTGGAAAGAGTCCTTTCCAATGAGGTGGGTGAAGACCTGCCCGGTGAGGGCCACAATGGGGATGGAGTCCATGTACGCGGTGGCAAGGCCAGTCACAAGATTCGTCGCCCCGGGACCGGAAGTGGCGATGCACACGCCGACTTTTCCGGTGGTACGGGCGTAGCCGTCGGCAGCGTGAGCGGCTCCCTGTTCGTGTCGCACAAGGACGTGGCGGATTTCCGGGGTATCGAAGAGGGCATCGTAAATGTCAAGGACTGCCCCACCCGGATACCCGAATATGACCTCCACGCCCTCTTTCTTGAGGAGCTCCACGAGGACCTGTGCGCCTTTCATCCGCAAGAGTTCTCACCTCCTTTAGGCCATACTCGCTCCAAGGGAAGCCGAACGAGCGAGTTTCGCAAACCGAGAGAGTATACCTTTCTCGTACCTTGGTGGGGGAGGGGTGAACGCTTCCCGACGTCGGGAGAGCTCCTCCGGGTCCACAAGAAGCTCAAGTTTCCGATTGGGGATGTCGATGAGAATCTCATCCCCATCCCGGACAAGGGCAATCGGTCCTCCCACTGCTGCCTCAGGAGCCACATGGCCCACACAGGGACCCCGCGTTCCTCCAGAGAAGCGCCCATCCGTCACGAGAGCCACGTCTTTGGCAAGCCCCATGCCCACGATGCTTGAGGTGGGGGCAAGCATCTCCCGCATACCCGGTCCTCCGCGGGGACCTTCGTAGCGGATGACGATGACTGAACCCCT
This sequence comes from Candidatus Caldatribacterium sp., assembly GCA_014359405.1. Classification (NCBI taxonomy): domain Bacteria; kingdom Pseudomonadati; phylum Atribacterota; class Atribacteria; order Atribacterales; family Candidatus Caldatribacteriaceae; genus Candidatus Caldatribacterium; species Candidatus Caldatribacterium oleiphilum. The sequence goes on along the minus strand of JACIZN010000034.1, from coordinate 14,702 downwards.
GGTGACTTTTCCCGAGGTTATGATTTCCATGGCTTCCTCTTCGCTCTCGCAGCAGAGGGCCTTCCCCCGGAACACCCGCACGCTCTCGTCCACCGCCGATTGCTTGACCACCGCACCTTCTGGGGCAAGGGACCCAAAAAGAACGGCGATGCCTCCCTCACGGTTATAAGGGTTATCCAGAGGCCGGATGACTGAGCGGTCGACGTAGGAGACGGATTTCTGGATTTCCCGGATGGTCTTCCCTGAGACCGTCGGGGCGTCCTCGAGGAGTTCCCCAAGGGTGGCAAGGAGGGCCGGAACTCCTCCGGCAAAGGCAAAATCCTCCATGAAAAGATCCCCCGCAGGCTCAAGGAGCACAAGGTGCGGAACCTTCCGGGAGAGCTCATCAAAGGTTCGAAGGGTGATAGAATTTTCCCCGAGTTCCTGGGCGAGGGCAAGAAGGTGGAGCACCGTATTCGTCGATCCCCCCAGAGCAAGGTCCACAACAATGGCGTTTCGAAGGGCAGTGGCGGTGAGGATTTTCCTTGCGTTCTGACCCATCCGCACAAGCTCCACAATCCGCCTCCCGCTCTCGTAGGCGATGCGGCGTTTTTTCGCCGAAACCGCAAGGGCCGTCCCGCACCCGGGAAGGCTCATCCCCATGGCCTCGACGAGGCACGCCATGGTATTTGCCGTGTACAATCCCTGGCAGGACCCACCCCCAGGGCAGGCTTCCTCTTCCAGGGCGGCAAGCTCCTCTTCGTCGATATCTCCCTTCCGGTACCGACCGACGGCTTCAAAGGTGTCCCGCACGAAGGCTAAGCGCCTCCCCCTGTGGCGTCCGGAGGGCATCGGGCCGGCGGTGACGAAAATCGAGGGGATGTCAAGACGCGCTGCCGCAAGGAGCATCCCCGGGGTGATTTTGTCGCAGTTCGTGAGGAAGACCACTCCGTCCAGGGCGTGGGCTTCCACGACCGATTCAACGGCGTCGGCGATGATGTCCCGGCTGGGGAGAGAAAAGCGCATGCCCTCATGCCCCATGGCAATCCCATCGCAGATGGCCGGGACCCCGAAGACAAAAGGTGTTCCTCCGCCCGCCTCAATGCCTCGCTCGATGAAGCGCTCAAGCTCCCGCATGTGGATGTGTCCGGGAACGAGATCCGAAAAAGCACTGGCAATCCCGATGAGGGGTCTCTGCAATCCCTCCCGGGTGATGCCGGTGGCGAAAAAAAGCGACCGGTGCGGGCAGCGATCGATGCCTTCGGTGACTCTCTTGCTCCGCATGGTATTCCTCCTTTCTCCCTGAGAACAAAAAACCCTCGTCCCAGAAGGGACGAGGGTTATCCCCGCGGTACCACCCTTTTTGCCTGCACTGAGGCAGGCCACTTATGTCCTCGTAACGGGAGGCTGCCGGGCCGCTTACTCAGTTCAGCCAGCCACTCAAGAGGCGAGCTTCGGTGCTGCTTTGGGCCTGCTTCCACCGCCCCGCAGGCTCTCTGGACCGCCGCAGGCACCTACTGTTCCCCTTCGTCGCTTTGCAATTTTTCGATGTTGTGGGAGAATATAGCACAAAGCGCGCCATTTTGCAACAGGAGGAAAAGCTATGCCGCCGAAAGCCTTTGTTTCCTTCAGCGGAGGAAAGGATTCCCATCTCAGTCTCTGGAAGGCAAAGGCAGCAGGCTTTGACGTTGTGGCCTTGCTCTCCATGGTCCGGGAGGACGGATCGTACTCCGCCTCACACCGTATTCCGGTAGAAATCCTCAGGCGCCAGAGTGAGGCTTTGAGGATTCCCATTGTGGTTTGCCCCACCTCCTGGGAAGAGTACGAGGACAATTTCATCGCCTGCCTTGAGGATTTCAGGGAGAAAGGCGTCACCTTTGGGGTTTTCGGAGATATTGACCTTCCCGAGCACCGGGAGTGGGTTGAGCGGGTCTGCGCTCAAGTTGGCATCACGCCCTTTCTGCCCCTCTGGGGAAAGGACCACCACGAAGTGGCCCTGGAAGTGGTGCAGGTGGGCTTTGAGGCCTACGTCACGGTGGTGCGGGATGGGGTGCTGCCACCTGAATTTCTCGGGCGGAGATTCGACAGGGTGCTTCTTGAGGAATTCGCAAAACTTGGGATAGACCCCTGCGGGGAGAGGGGAGAATTCCACACCCTTGTCGTTTCCGGTCCCCTCTACCAGAACCCCATTCCCTACACCTTTGGGGAGATTGCCTTCGATGGGAAGTGCCACTACCTTGTGGTCTCGTGAGGTGGGAACATGGGTAGAAGCATCCGCTTTGTGACGCAAACGGCAGTCCTCTTTGCCCTTACTCTTGTCGTGCAGATGCTCGGGCTCCCTCAGATGGTTACCGGGCCCCTTGTGAACGCCATGCTCCTTCTTGCTACGATTTTCGTGGGTGTGGGGAGTGGCGTTTGCATCGGCCTTTTCACCCCCTGGGTGGCCCTTGTGCGGGGGATTCTTCCTCCACCCCTTGGTCCTTTGGTACCCTTCATTATGCTCGGGAACGGGGCTTTCGTTTTGGTCTTTGGCCTTTTCCGACGAAAGGGTACGCTGGCCTTTGACATCGCAGGCGTTATCCTTGGGGCTTGCGTGAAGTACCTCATTCTCTCCCAGGCGGTTCGGTCCCTGGCAAGCCTTCCGCCTCAGGTTGCCCGCGTGATGCAGACCCCTCAACTTATTACAGCTCTTTTGGGGGGTGCGATTGCTCTTTCTCTTGCCCGGGTCCTCCGGCAAGCCCGTTCGGGAGGGTGAAGAAGAACCGGCTCCCTCCCTGGGGCCGGTTTGCAACTCCCACCTTTCCCCCGTGGCGTTCCACGATTTCCCGCACGATGGCCAAGCCCAGCCCCATGCCCCCTCCCTTCCGGGAGCGGGACTTATCGACCCGATAGAAGCGCTCGAAAATGAAGGGGATGTCTTCTTCGGGAATACCCGGGCCCTCATCGAGAATGAATACGGTGGTTGTCTCTTTACCCTCTTCCCCCTCGATGGTGATGGTGCTTCCTTCTCTGGAGAAGAGAATGGCGTTGTGGAGGAGGTTCGTGAGGACCTGGGCTAAGCGGTCCCGATCCCCGAGGACAAGAAGAGGCGAAGAGAGCCTGTTTTCGATGGTGATGCGTTTCTCCTGGAAAAGCGGTGTGAGCTTGAGAATGACTTCCTCGGCAAGAGCCGCAATGTCCAGAGGTTCCATATTGAGCTTCACCTTTCCGGATTCCATGAGGGAGAGATCAAGAAGGTCCCGGATGAGCCGGGAAAGGCGCATGGTTTCCTCATGAATGAGGGGCAGGTACTTTGTTCTGAACTCTTCCCAGGGAATGACGCCATCAAGCGCCGCCTCCAAAAACCCCTGAATGGCCGTGAGGGGCGTGCGGAGCTCGTGGGAGACGTCGGCGATGAACTGGCGGCGGAGCTCCTCAGCCCTCCGTAAGTCCGTGATGTCCTGAATCACCCCCACCGCCCCGTAAACCCTCTCTCCTTCCTTGAGGGGAGCAACCCGGATGATGAGGTTTTTCCCCCGGAACACGCACTCTCCTTCCGCGGGAACCCCTTCCCTCAGGGTCCTTGTAAAGAGTCCTGCGGCGTTTTCGGGAAGGAGCGTGTCGATTGCCTTCCCCTCAAGGGGGGTTCCAAAGAGCTCCAAAGCAGCGGGATTCGCAGAGACCACCCGACCCTCAAGGTTCAGGGCTATGACTCCTTCCCCAAGGGCAAGGAGGATGTTCTCGATTTCCTGCTTTTCTTTTTTCAGCGCTCCGATGGTTTGCTGGAGTTCCTGGGAGAGGGTGTTGAAGTCCTGGGCAAGACCGCCGAGCTCCTCCTCTTTGGGGATATCCATGCGTTGCGTGTAGTCCCCAAGGACTATAGCGCGGGTGATGGTGCGCATCCGCCGCAGTGGGGCAGCAAGGGACCGGGAAAAGAGAAAGGCCAAAAAGACGGCAAAGGGAAGGGCCACAAGGCCAGAGGCAAAAAGGAGGTACTGCACGGTTTTCACCGTGGTCCTGATATCGGCTAAGGGCGTGGAGAGGAAAAGGACTGCTTCAGGCGATGCCTGGGGAGGGAAGGGCATGGCCACAACGAGCATCTCCTGCCGCAGAAGCGGCAGCACTCCCTGGAAGGCCACCGTCTCCCCTCGGAGGAGACGCTCTTTGAGTTCCTGGAAGGGGAACACCCGCCGGAAGAGGACTCCGCGGCGCATCATCATTCTCTCTGGTGCGAAAAGCTGAGGCAAAGGCACAAGGAGGACCTGGATGCCTTCGCTGAGCCGCTGCACGGTTTCCGGAATTCCGGAAGAAGAGGACACAAGAAGACTCGCAATGGCTTCCCCTCTCCTTTTGAGCTCCCGCTCCTTCAGGGAGAGGTAGAACTCACTGAAGAGCTGGGACATGCTCACAAGGAGCACCGCATAGGTTACGGCGAGGATGAGGAGGAACGCGAGGAAGAACTTTCCAAAAAGGGTCCTTCTCATGACGCACCAGGCTCGAATTTGTACCCCAGCCCCCACACCGTCTTTATGAGCGGTGGGGCTCCCGCTTCCTCGAGCTTTTCCCGGATTCGCTTGATGTGGGTATCGACTGTGCGGGTATCTCCGGGGAAATCGTACCCCCAGATTTCCTCAAGGAGCTTCTCCCGGGTGAAGACCCGTTCCGGATGGAGGGCAAGGAAGTACAAAAGCTCGAACTCCTTCGGGGTGAGGTTCACCAAGGCCCCGTGGACGAGGACTTTCCGCGCCTCGTAGTCGATGTGGAGGGGCCCTACCTCAATCACCCGGTGCTTCTGGCTCTCCTGGGCTTTGCTTCGGCGGAGCACTGCCTTGACTCTGGCCACGACTTCCCGGGGGCTGAAGGGTTTCGGAACGTAGTCATCGGCACCAAGCTCAAGCCCCAGAACCCGGTCGACTTCCTCACCCCGGGCGGTGAGCATGATGATAGGAACGGAGGAGAAGCTCCGGATTTCCCGACACACTGTCCAGCCGTCCTTTTTGGGGAGCATGAGATCAAGGAGAACGAGATCAAAAGGGTGGCGCCGTACGGCCTCAAGGGCTGCTTCTCCGTCGTACACCACGGTGACTTCGAATCCTTCCCGCTCCAAGTAGAGGCGGAGGATTTCTCCTACCGCTTGCTCATCGTCGACAACGAGGATGCGACCCATTGCACTTCATTGTAGGAAAAACTCCACCCCAGGGCAAGGGGGGAAGGAGGGGGGCCCTGGGGTGGAGTTCCAAGGAGGGAGTACTTGCTAGAAGCATCCTCTTCCCATACCCCATCTCATGCCCCGTCCAATGGGCGGGAAGCTCTTGAGCTGCTCTGGAGTGAGTACGTTGAGTATTTGCTGTACCATATCCTTTCTGAGGGCAGAAAGTTCCTGCCTGAGGGCAAGGATTTCTCCGATTTTTGCCCGGATGCTCTGGGCGTTCTCTTCTGTGGCTTCCTTGAGCTGGAGCTCCCGGAGTTCGAGCATCTTTGTCTCGAGTTGCGCCCGGAGATTTGCAGCCTGGGTGGCAAAGTTCTTTTCGATTTCAAGGATTTTCGCTCTCTGCTCTTCGGAGAGATTCACACCCCAGAATCCCGGGGAGGGCGTGCCTCGGAAGCCTCCGAAAAACCCCGGTTCACACCATGAGCCTCTCCCAAAGCGTGGTCCGGCGAAGGCAGAGGCAGTTACAAAAAGGCCCAAAACCGCAACGAGGGTGACAAGGAGTACCTTGGACTTCATGGTCTCAACCTCCCTTTTTCTTTTTGTACCTCTACTGTACAGCAGGATTGTGGCGATTCTTTGGGGGAAATGTGACGATTTTGTGAAAGATGCTCTCTTTTTTGTGGACTCGTGCGGCTCGGCGAGGTATCCGGATTTCCTAAGCACCCCCCTTGACGTTGGGAAAATTTTCTCCTACAATCGTTTTGAGCAATTGCTCAGGACAAATGCTCAAGGAGGGAGTACTCTGGAGGGGAATGACGAACTCCTTCTCCTTTACGAGGTTGCCCGCCTGTACTACGAGGATGGCCTCACCCAGGAGGAAATTGCGGAGCACCTCGGTTTCTCCCGCTCCCGGGTTCAGCGCCTCCTTGAGGCGGCCCGAAAGGAAGGCATTGTGGAGATACGCCTTTTGAGTCCTTCTGTTTCCTTCGCCGACCTTGAAGAGGAGCTTACCAAGCGCTTTGGCCTTGAGAAAGCCATTGTCGTTCCCACGCCGACTGAGTCCCAGTACCTCATCCGCCGGAGCATCGGCAGAGCCGCAGCCCGGTACCTTGAGTCCGTCCTTCGGGATGGTGATGTCCTTGGCATCGGCTGGGGGCGAACGACATATGAAGCCCTCAATGCCTTCAAGCGGAATGTCGCCATCACCATCGTGCCCCTCATCGGGGCGGTGGGCCAGGTTGAAGTGGATTTCCAGGTGAATGAGCTCGGGTACCAGCTGGCCAAAAGAATTGGAGGTTTCTTCGTTCCTCTCTACGCCCCGGCCCTTGTGGACAGCGAAGATATTGCCCGGGCGCTCTTTTCCGACCAGAGCGTCCGCCGGGTGGTTGAGCTGTGGGATGAGGTTCAGGTGGCCATTGTGGGCATGGGGGATCCCCGAAAACCCGGATCCATCGTTCCCAGGTTTTTCCTGAGCGATCCCGCCTCGGCGGCGGTGCTCCAGAGGGACGACGTGGTGGGTGACATCCTCTACCATTTCCTGAGACGGGATGGGTCTCTGGTCGACGAAGTGTTTGACCACCGGGTAATAAGCATTCCCTTAGAGAAGCTCAAGAAAATCCCCCATGTTCTTGGTATTGCCGGTTCTATGGAGAAGGTGGAAGTTCTTAAGGCGGTTCTGCAAGGGGGATATATCAATGTGTTGGTAACTGATAGCGAAGTGGCAAGAGCGCTTCTTGGGGTTAGAGAGTGAGGGATGGAAGAAGCATTCCGGCTGTAGTAGAGAAACAAGTTTGGGAATAGGCCTGAAAAGGCGCGAGAATAAAGAAAGGAGGGATTTAGGAGTATGAAAACGGGCATTGGAAGGTTGATCGGTAGTGGTTTGGTGGTCTTTCTTCTTTTGCTTGGTGTAGCCTCAGCTGCTGATCAAATAACCATTCGCTTCTGGGGGGGATGGACGGGGCCGGACAAGTTTGGTATGGAAAAAATTGTGAGCAATTTCATGGAAGAAAACCCTGATGTCAAGGTGGAGTTCTTTACCGCTCCGTGGACTGAAGTTTTCACAAAGTTCAGTACCACCTTTGGTACTCCTGCCGGTCCAGATCTTTTGGCAATGCATGTATCTGATATTGCTCAGTTTGCTTCCCGGGGAATGCTCATGAGGGTTGAGGAGATAGCCAAACAGAATAACCTTCTAGCAGAAGATTTCCCGCCAATGGTGTGGCAGGGCCAATTCTACGAGAATAAGCAGTACGGTATTCCATTGGACTATCATCCCCTGGCGGTCTACAAAAACGTTGCGATGTTCCGATCAGTTGGTGTTGATCCGGGTGTTGCCTTCGATAGCAGAGAAACCTTTCTTGATGTCTTGCAGAAACTGACTCAGCCAGAGAAGCAGCAATATGCGCTTGCTATCGGTATCAACCATCCACATACCATGCGATACTGGTATGGTTGGTTGTTTCAACAAGAGGGTGGGCAGTTTCTAAACGAGGAGCAGAATCGCGCCGCCTTTAACAGTGAACAGGGCGTTGCAGCTTTGCAGTTCATCTACGACCTCCTTTACACCTACAAAGTTGCCCCACTCCATGAGAGTGATATTGACAAGGATTTCCTTACCGGACGTGTAGCGATGGTTATTGAAGGACCCTGGTGGATTCCAGGTGTTCGGGAACAAGAAAATCTGGAGGTTCTTTTGGCTCCCTTCCCAAAGGTTTTTGATAAACCTGCTGTTTGGGCAGGTTCTCATACTCTTACTTTACCAAAACAAGCCAATCAGCAGAGAATAGCCGCAGCTGTTAAGCTCCTGAGCTATGTTGTAAACCACAGCGTGGAATGGGGCAATGCTGGCCAAATTCCTGCTTCGCTCCGAGTTATCCAGAGCGAAGCTTACAAGAGCTTACCGGATTACAAGCATTTCAAGGTTTTTATTGACCAAGCCGATTACATCCACTTCGAACCATTGATAGTCCAAAATGCCAGCTTTGGTTCTGATAATCAGATGTCCCCGGTTCTTAACGCTATCTTTTCGGTTCTTTTAGGCGAAAAGAGTGCCAAGGAGGCTTTAGATCAAGCTGCAGAAGAAGTCAACGCACTCTTCATGGAGTGAGGAGGAATTGCCTGAGGAGGGATCCAGCCCCTCCTCAGGCAGCAAATTTTTTGATCGGTGATGAAAAAGAGGATTAATCTCAATGTTATGGAATCTCCTTTGTGGTTTCTCCTTCCATATTTCTTCCTTTTCTCTGTTTTCAAGCTCGGTCCCATCATTGCTAATTTTGTGGTAAGTGGCTACGACCTCGATATTGTGGGAAAGGGAAGTTTTATAGGGTTCAAGAACTACGTAACTCTGCTGAAGGACCGACTCTTTTGGGTAGCCTTGAAGAACACTCTCTACTATCTCAGTCTTGTTGGTCCAGTGAACGTTGTAGGTGGTCTCTTTCTGGCCCTTCTTTTGAACCAGCACATCAAGGGCCGGACAGTAGCGAGAACTGCCGTTTTTATGCCTTACGTAATTATGGTTACCGTGGTAGGGGTTCTTTGGCGGTGGATTTTGGAGAGCAGATATGGGATCCTCAACTACTATTTGGGATTTTTTGGTATCAAGCCGATACCTTGGCTCACGAGCCCCTCAACTGCGATGATTGGCATTTTTATTGCCTCAGTGTGGTGGACCATTGGTTACAACACGGTAATATTTTTAGCTGGTTTACAAGATGTTCCAAGAGAACTCATCGAAGCCTCGCAGATAGATGGTGCATCTCCCTTGAGGAGGCTCATTAGTGTTATTTTGCCCTGCCTGCGACCTACTACCTTCTTTGTGGTACTGACGACGATTATCTATTCCCTCCAAGTCTTTGGCCAAGTCTACACCATGACTGGTGGAGGGCCTCGCTATGCAACGCTAACCGTTGTTCAGTACCTCTATGTTGTCGGGTTTAGACTCTTTAAGCTTGGTTACTCTGCTACTATTAGCGCTGTTCTCTTTGCAGTCATTCTGGTTATGTCGCTTGGAGTGCTAAAATTCTTGAGGCAGACGGTTGACTAAAAGGGGTACTCAAGGGGTGAAAAGGCGAGTAAAGGGAAAACAAAGACGACGAAGATTGTTTGTAACTTCACTTTTTGCTTTCCTCTTGGTGCTTGTAACAGTTTTGTTTTTGGCTCCTACTCTTTGGATGGTTTCCACCTCTTTGAAGCCCAAAGCAGAGGTCTTTGAGCCGAAAGTACGCTGGATTCCCAAGACCCCTACTATGGATAACTATGTTAGGGCTTTTGCCTTGTTACCTTTAGTAACGCTTACCCTTGTTCTAACGTGCTTCTGTGACATCCTGGCAGCTTATGCCTTTGCTCGATTGAGATTCAGGGGGAGAGAGCTCTTGTACGCGCTCGTCCTATTTACTATTATGGTGCCAATCTATTCGTCCGCCGTCCCACTGTACAGGGTTATCAGAGCTATGGGGCTGATTGATACGAAGACTGGCATTGTACTTCCTCAGGCGGCGGAGGCTATTGGCGTTTTCCTGCTCACCCAATTTTTCAGAAGCATTCCTAAGGAGCTCAGCGAGGCGGCGAAAATGGACGGTGCTAACGAGTGGACTATTCTTTGGCGTATTGTAGTCCCTCTTGCTAAGCCAGCTGTTGCTGTGCTCCTTATTTTGACCTTTGCCAATACCTGGAATAGCTTCTTTTGGCCCCTCATTGTGGCTCAGAGCAATGCGTCAATTACCTTTCCTGTAGGAATGGGTAGTGTTATGTCTGGCTTCCATGAGGGCGCAGAGGCCAGAGAATATGGTTTGGTTATGGCTACCTCTGTTATTGCCTGCTTACCCACCGTTGTTGCCTTCTTAATTCTTCAGAGAAGGTTTGTTGAGGGTATTTCTATGAGTGGACTTAAAGGGTAAAGGATTGTGCGCTCTGAGTCCCACCTATTCTGTACAAAGAGACTTGGGAACGAACCTTAGAGAAGGGAGGATTCATTGTGCCCCTTGTCCCGACCTCGCTTCTTCTTCGTTTAGCGGAGGAGCGGGAGTTTGCCCTTCCGGCCTTCAACATCCCGGTTTTCGAGTTCATCCTCTGGATTCTCGAGGAGGCGGAGAAACTCCGGGCTCCCGTCATCATCCAGGTGGCACCGGTGGAGTACCGGGCTTTGGATATCCGCGCCTTCCGAGGGATTCTCCTTTCCCTTTCGGAGCACTTCTCCATCCCCTTTTCTCTTCATCTTGACCATGCCCACACGGAAGAGGAGGTCCTCCTTGCCGTACGGCACGGTTTCTCCTCGGTGATGATTGACGGATCGCGCCTTCCTTTCTCGGAGAACGTAGCGGTTACAAGGAAAATCCTTGGCATCGCCCGCCCGGTTGGGGTTCTCGTTGAAGGGGAGCTCGGGAAAGTCGGGGGACTTGAGGGCGACGTGGACGGGGAGGAAGAGCTCTTCACCTCCCCGGAGGAAGCGGAAGCCTTTGTGCGGGAGGCACCGGTGGACCTCCTTGCCGTGGCTGTCGGAACCCGCCATGGATTCTACACCGGGACTCCGAAGCTTGAGCTCGGGCTCCTTGAGGAAATCCGGGGAAGAACCGGACTGCCCCTTGTCCTCCATGGGGGAAGCGGGACACCGCAGGAAGAGCTCCAGGGCGCTGTTGCCCGGGGTGTCCGGAAAATCAACTACAGCACTGCTTTGCGGGCTGCGTATCTTGAGGCCTTCCGGGAGATTCTCGGGCGCCGCCCGGATGATGTTGCCCTGCACCGGATGCTCCCTGAAGTTGGGCATGCGGTGCGGCAGGTTGTTGCAGAATGCATTGTCGCCTCCTGTGCCCAGGGGAAGGTGTAGGGTATAATTGGGGAAAACGCAGGAGGTTGAGGGGACTTGCAGCCCTTCCTTGAGTTCCTCAAGGCCACAAGGGTTTGCCTCTGCGACGGTGCGATGGGAACGGAGCTCCTCCGCCGTGGGTACCCCAAGGATGCCCCCCTGGAGCTTGCCAACCTCACAGCCCCGGAAATTGTTTCGGCCATCCACCGGGAGTACCTCCTTGCGGGGGCAAAGCTTTTGGAGACGAACACCTTCGGAGCCAACGCCCTGAAACTCTCCCCCTTTGGGCTTGAGGCGGAGGTTGCGGATATTGTGAAACAAGGCGTTCGCCTTGCAAGGGACGCTGCTGAGGGCAGGGCGTACGTTTTGGGAAGCGTGGGACCCCTTGGGAAGCCTGTTGGCAGGGGCTTTGGCATCGAGGAGGAGAAAGCAAGGGAAGTGTACAGTGAGCAGATTGGAGCCCTCCTTGAGGCCGGAGTCGATGCCGTTCTCTTTGAGACCATGGCATCAACCCAGGAAGTGGAAATCGCCCTTGAGGTTTTGCGGTCCCTTGATGCGAGCATTCCCTGCATCGTCCAGTTTTCCTTTCTTTCGGGAGGGATCACCCGGTACGGCGAGTCCATGGCTAAAGTCCTTGCCTTTTTGAAGACCGCCGGTGCCTCTATTGTGGGTATCAACTGTGGGAGCGGTCCTCATGAGGCGGTGCGGTTCCTTGAGGAGTTCTCCCGCTACCTTTCCGGTCCCTTCTCGATTCAACCGAATGCCGGGTACCCCCAGATCGTCCAGGGGCGTACGGTCTTTGGGGCCTCACCGGAGTACTTCGCCTCCTTTGCCGGGACCTTTGTGCGCCTTGGGGCAAAAATCCTTGGGGGATGCTGCGGCACAACTCCAGAGCACATTCAAGCCCTGGCACAGGCCATAGAAAACCTCAAGGAGGAGCCAGTCATCGAGGTGGTGGAGGAGGAGAGGGAAAGAATCACCCTCTTGTCCCTTCCGCCCTCGGCGTTCCGGGAAAAACTCGGCAGACACTTCGTCTTCACCGTGGAGGTGAACCCCCCGAAGGGAACAGACCTCGAGAGAGTAAAAGAGGGTGTCCGTCTCCTGCAGGAGGCCGGGGTCGATGCGGTGAACATTTCCGATTCCCCCATGGCCCGGGTTCGTATTTCCCCCATTGCCCTTGCCCATATCCTCAAGGAGGAGCTGGGGGTGGAGTCCATTGTCCACTTCACCTGCCGCGACCGGAACCTCATCTCTCTCCAGTCGGAGCTCCTTGGAGCCTTCGCCCTGGGGGTCCAGAACATCCTCGCCCTCACAGGAGACCCTCCTTCCGTTGGGGACCATCCCTTCGCCCGCCCGGTCTTTGAGGTGAACTCTGAAGGGCTGGTGCTCATCCTGAGCCGGCTCAATAATGGCTTTGACTTTGCCGGGAACCCCTTAGGGCAGGCCACGAACTTCACCATTGGAGTGGCCTTGAACCTCAACGCTCCGGATATGGAAAAGGAAATCGAGCGCCTCAAAAGGAAAATCGACAACGGGGCGCATTTCATCCTCACCCAGCCGATTTACGAGGCAGAGACCCTTGAGCGGTTCCTCGAGCGCTTCCGCGATCCTCTTCCTCCCGTCCTTGGGGGCATTCTGCCTCTGCGCTCTTTCCGCCATGCCGAGTTCCTCCACCACGAGGTCCCAGGAATCGTGATTCCTGAGCACCTCCGGGCCCGTATGGCAAAGGCTCAAGATCCAAAAGAGGAGGGCATCGCCATTGCCTGCGAAGTGGCCCGGCGGATAAAACCCCTGGTGGCAGGGATTTACATCATGCCGCCCTTTGAGCGGTGCGAGATGGCTCGAGCCATCATCGAGAGCTTGCGAAAGGAGGAATAAAGCAGTGCTTGAGTGGTCCGATCGGTTCTCCATTGGGATTCCCGAGATTGACGCCCAAAACCAAAAGTTCTTCCGCCAGGTGAACCGTCTCCTCGTGGAGTGGCTGGAAAACCACATCCTCAAGATGGACCAGGAAATGGGGAAATTCCTTAAGGAGGCCATACGATGACTGGAAAAATCGGCATCCTCCTTGCCCTTGCGTTCCTTTTCTTTCTCTCTCCTAAAGCCTTTGGGAAGTCTGAATCCCTTGCCCTGACGTACCTTGAGAAAATCAAGGGAGGCCTCTACGAGGAGGCCTGGGCGATGGAGGATGCGACGATGCAGTCCCTCCTCTCCCCCAAGGCCCTAAAGGACATGTGGGAGGGGATGACAAGAGACCTTGGGGGCTTCAAGGGTCTTGCGCTCCAGAGGGTGGAGGAGAGGGACCCGTACACCCTGGTTTTCATCGTCTCTTCCTTTGAGAGAGCCACCCTCCTTGCCCAGGTTACAGTCGACAAAAGCGGTAAAATTGCCGGCCTCTTCTTTCTCCCCTACACCTTTTCAGAGTACTCTCCTCCCCCGTACGCTCCCCAGGAGTTCGTGGAACGCGAAGTTGTCTTCGGCCGCCCTCCTTTTGAGCTCCCCGGGACTCTCACCCTCCCCAAAGGGGAAGGTCCCTTTCCCTGCGTCCTTCTTGTCCACGGCTCGGGCCCCAACGACCGGGATGAAACGGTGGGGGCCTGCAAGCCCTTCCGGGATCTTGCCCTTGGCCTTGCGGGGAAGGGCATTGCGGTTTTCCGGTACGATAAGCGAACCTACGTCCACGCCCAGGAGATTGGGAAAATCCTCCCCCGCTTCACCGTGGAGGAAGAGGTTATCGAGGACGCCTTAGAGGCCCTGGAATTCCTGCGGAAGATTCCTGAAATCGACCCTGAGCGGGTTTTCCTTCTCGGCCACAGCTTAGGAGGATGGCTTGCTCCCGAGATTGCCCTCCGGGACGGGAAGGTCCGGGGTGTCATTCTCCTTGCGGCACCGGCTCGACCGTTACATGAGCTTGTTCCCGAGCAGGCGGAGTACCTCTTCCGCCGCGATGGGAAACTGGAAGCCCGAGAGGTACAGGAGTTACAGGAAATCCAAAAGATCGTTGAGCTTCTTCGCACGAGAGCCTTAAAGGAAGACGAGCCCGTTCCCTACCTTGGCGGGTACGCCCGGTACCACTACAGCCTCATGGACCTCAAGCCCCTTGAGAGCGCCCGGAAACTCTCCTGTCCCATCCTTGTCGTCCAGGGAGGCCGGGATTACCAGGTTCGGGAGAAAGACTTCCTCCTCTGGAAGGAGGCGCTCCGCGCTCATCCCAGGGCGAGCTTCAAGCTCTACCCTGCCTGCAACCACCTCTTTGTCCCGGGAGAAGGTCCCTCGGTACCTGAGGAGTACGCAAAGCCCGGGCACGTTGACGCGGGTCTCATCGAGGACCTCGCCCGGTGGATTCAAAAGTGGTGTTCTCAGGGTTAGAACCACAAGAAAGCCGCAGGGTGGAGCAGGCTTCAAGGTGAGGCATCAGGATTACCGCTCAGAATCTCCTTCACTGCAGAGAAGGTTTTCCAAGCTATTTCCAGTGCTTTTTTTCTCCTTCTGGGAGGAGTCCGAAATCAGCGGGGTAACGGGAGTAGTCCCTTCAGGAGTTTTTCCACGCTCTGCTGAGCATGAAAGGAGGCTAGACGATGTGCTCCCCGGTCGTAGAGTAGCTCCGCCGCCTGTAAATCTTCCTGCGCATAGTCAAACCAGGGGTTCTTGCTCATAGACCACTTTCCCCGTGCTGAGGACTTCCTGTATGAACGGCGATCCCTCTCTCTCAAGCAGTGCTGTTTCCTCTGGAGTCGGCACAATGACGTCAAGGGGAACACGGCGAGGAATCCCCCTCAGGGCCTCCGCCCT
>JACIZN010000033.1 GCA_014359405.1 Candidatus Caldatribacterium sp. | reverse complement strand
CCTTGCGTACATCTTGAGTGAGCGAATCCGCTTTCGAAATTTCTTCAGGGTACTTTTTCTCCTTCCCATGGCAGCACCACCTATTGCTGTTGCTTTCATGTGGCGGATGCTCCTTAATCCCGATGCAGGTATTGTGGTGAGAATCCTCAACGCTTTAGGCTTCAACATGGTCCGCTGGCTTACAGATGCCCGCCTTACTCCTTTTGTCCTTATGGTTGTGGATATCTGGGAGTGGACTCCTTTCATGTTCCTTGGACTCCTTGCTGCTATGCAGTCCCTCCCTGTGTCGCTCTATGACGCCGCTCAGGTTGATGGCGCTTCTCGCGCCCAGAGTTTTTGGTTCATCACCTTTCCTCTCCTTCTCCCTATAATGGTAACCCTTGTTCTCTTGCGGGCTATAGACGCCTTTAAGCTCTTCGAGCTTGTCTTTGGCATTACTGGTGGGGGTCCGGGAACAAGCACCGAGTCCCTCTCCTACTACACGTACACCGTAGGTTTCCAGTACTTCGATTTGGGGTACGCCTGTGCGCTTTCGTGGGTTTTCCTCCTCATTGTTCTTGTTATGGCCAATTTCCTCCTCCAGAGACTCCGCAGGGGGACGTGAGATGAGGCGAAAGAAAAAGATTGAGGGTTTCTTTGTGGTGGCGTGGGTTGTTATCCTGCTCTTCTCGGTGTGGACCGTTTTCCCTTTCTTTTGGGGAGTTATTACCTCTTTTAAGTCACCAGGGGAGCAGTACACCTCTGCCTTCCTGCCTTTTGCACAGTTTCGGCCTTCAACGTATGCCTGGCAGGTCGTCCTCGGGCAGGCAGAAGGAGAGAGAACGCGCCAGGGGTTGCGAAACAGCGTTCTCGTTTCCTCTCTGAGTTCTCTCCTTGTCCTCTTTTTGGGGTCTTTTGCAGGTTATGCCCTTACCCGTTTTCGGTTCCACCGCTGGAAGAACAGGGATATCGCCAGCTGGATACTCTCAAACCGAATGTTCCCCCCTATTGCCGTTGCTATCCCCTTTTTCCTCGTCATGCGGACCCTGAGGCTTCTTGACACCCTTCCGGCCATCATCATGGCGCATACCGTTTACAACCTGCCTCTTGCTATTTGGCTCATGATGGATTTCTTTCGAGAACTCCCCGAAGAGGTGGAGGAAGCTGCGCTCATCGATGGGTGCTCTCCTTTTCAGGCCTTCTTCCGTGTTGCTCTCCCTCTTTCTCTACCTGGGGTTGTTGCGGTGTACATTTTGTGCTTCATTTTCTCCTGGAACGAGTTCCTCTTTGTCGTGACCCTTTCGTACCGGAAGACCATGACCATGCCGGTCGTTATTGCAGGAACTCTAACGGTGCGGGGTCTTGACTTCTGGAAGGTTTCTGCGCTGTCACTCCTTGCCATCGCTCCACCGGTGATTCTTGCGGCTCTTACTTCACGTTTCCTCATTCGTGGCTTAACTCTTGGCGCCATTAAGGAGTGAGAATGCAGTGGCGAAAATCACGGGAGGTGAAGGCATGCAGGTACAACACATTCTTGTGCCCACCGATTTTTCTCCCTTTTCGGACCTTGCCATTCGGGTTGCTGCATCTTTTCGGGAGCGTTTCCAGTCCCGGATTACGCTCCTTCATGTGCTCACGCCTCTTGAAGCCGATGCCTTGACGTCGCAGCCTGGCAATCCTTGGGAGAACGTCGTTCTGAAAATCCAGAACGATATGGTGCAAGAGGTAGAAAAGAACGTCCCTTCTCCCTTACCCGAAGGCGTGCTGCAACTTTCAGTTGTGGTTGGAGAGCCGGCGGAAGAAATCGCTCGTTTTGCCGAGGAGAACAGAGTCGATCTCATTGTCATGGGAACCCATGGGCGGACAGGCCTTGCAAGTATTCTCTTGGGGAGCGTAACCGTTGGGGTCATAAAGCGAACCTGCATTCCTGTAATGGTCGTTAAGTGTCCTGAAGGACTCAGAGGATAATTCCAAGACCCGGATAAATCCGGGTCTTGGGTTAGGACCTATAGGAATTTGGCGAGTTCCTTCTGGAGGACTTCCTCAAAAACCCTCCTTTCGAAGAGGTCTCGGCGTTTTGAGGCTCGTTGCTCAATTTTATCTCCGTAAGTTGGTCGAGGGTTCACGTAGAGGACGCCGAGAGGAATCCGCTCTCCCCACTCGAGGCTTTTCTGGAAAGCGGCAAGCTGGTCGGAAGGGTTGTAATCCTCACCGAGGTAATAGATTCTTTCTCTGTACCAGCTGTAGGTGTTCACGCGGTTGAAAGTAACGCACGGTTGAAGGATGTCAACAAGGGCGAAACCGCGAAAGGTGATGGCTTTTTTGAGAATGCCCTTGAGGCCTTCAATATCTCCGGCAAAGGCACGGGCAACAAAGCCTGCCCCCTGGGATATGGCTAAGCTCAGGGGATTCAAGGGGCGTGAGAGATTCCCCCCAGGGTTGGGCTTTGGTGGGAAAACCTTCCTCTGAGGTTGGAGAAGCTTGACCCTTGGTGAGACCGTACACTTGGTTGTTGTGGACGAGAACGGTAATATCGGGATTTCTTCGAATAGCATGGAGGAGGTGGTTGCCTCCCTCCCCGTACATGCATCCGTCTCCCGATTCGGCGATGACGATGAGTTCTGGTCGCACTGCTTTTATCGCAAAGGCTACGGGTATGTTCCTTCCGTGAAGTCCGTTGAAAACGTTGACCTTGAGGTGGTGAGGGGCCTTTGCCGCTTGGCCTATTCCGGAAACAAGAACCACATCCTGAGGCTTATATCCGAGCTCTTCAAGCGTCTCCTTGAGTGCCCGGAGAATGCCGAAATTCCCACACCCGGGACACCAGGCAATTTCTACTTGAGGAGAATCAAAAAGATCCGCCATGGGTAAGTACCTCCTCTACCGTATCGACGAGTTCCTCCACGAGGAACGGAAGGCCGTCGTACCGGCAAATCCTTTTGGGGAATGGGAGAAGAGTTTCTCTTGAGAGGAGCATTGCGAGCTGTCCGGTGAAGTTGTGCTCAACGACTATGGGATTTGGGAGATTTGCAAGGAAATCCCGCAGCCCCTCTGGAAGAGGATAGAGATCGGTGAAATGAACGACTCCCACATCCTTTCCTCTCCCTTTCAGTTCCTTTTGAGCCTCAAGGAGCACTCCCCAGGTCGAACCCCACCCGATGAGGGTAGCGTCTTTCCCAGGTGTGGAAAAGGGGATACGCATTTCTTTCCGCATCAGCTCGAGCTTTTTCATCCTTTTTTCCTGCATTACTTTCCGAATGGAGAGATCCTCGGTGAGGTGGCCGAATTCATCATGTTCGTCACTGTCGGCAACGACGAGATGTTCACCTCCTGGAAGGAGTCGTGGAGAGACACCATCTGGTGTGAGGGCGTAACGCCTGTACGGTATGGCAATCGTTTCAGGAGGAAAAGGTCGACTGGGGTACTCTGTAACTGTTAGGCTTTCGTATGTCCACTTTGTGTCGGCAAGGTACTGATCGCTGAGGATAATGGCAGGAACCTGGTACTTTTCGGCGAGGTTAAAAGCCCGGATGACGGTATTGAGGGCGTCTTCGGGGTCTTTTGGAGCAAAGACGAATCGGGGGAACTCATCATGAGAAGCATGGATGACAAAGAGTAAATCCCCCTGGCCGGTGCGGGTCGGAAGTCCAGTGCTTGGTCCAGGACGCTGGGCGTCGACGACAACGATGGGGGTTTCAGTCATCCTGTTGAGGGTGTCATGGGGTACGCACTGTAGAAGGTGCATCCAGCAAGAAGTGCCCCAAGGCCAAGGGCTTCGTTGCCGCTCAGGAGGTACTTTGGGGTGGAGTCAGAAGGTAGAAGAAAATGCTCTGGAAGGTTGAGGTTTTTCGCGACTTCTGCTCCATACTTTAGACCCGGTCCTTTGCCCTTCCAACAACAATGCCTCCTTGTCGGACTTCATCAACGTGGCGGTGGTATGTCTCCTCGGTGAGGCAAACGAGGATATCGATGGTCCTTTGTGCTCCTGAGAATTGCCGGTTCCCAGCGCGAAGGAGAGTAAACGTGTGACCTCCCCGGATTCTTGACTCGTAGCTCTGCACGGAGAATACGTAGTATCCGCTCCGGGTAAGGACAGTGGAAAGGATACCGGAAACGGTCTGCACTCCCTGCCCCGCGGCACCGCCGATTTTGATACTGACGCTGCGATCCGTCATATTACCCCCCTCACTTTTTCTAAAGAGAACCAGAAATGCCTTTCCTTCTTCCCGGCTCAATGTTTGATGATGACCGTGTACTTTGGGTAGGGGATCTCAATGTTTTCGGCGTCAAAGGCTTTTTTGATGGCATACAGGAGCTCTCTTTCGGCGTCCCAGTGCTTGTTGGGGGGAACCTCAACCATGACCCGCAGGACAACTCCAGAACTTTCAAGGCGAACAACCCGCTGAATGGTAGGTGAACCAAGAAAGAGGTCGGGACGAAGACTCTGATACTCGGCAACGACTCTCCGGAGAACCTCCACTGCTTTATCGATGTCGGCCTCGTAGGCAATGCTCACCTCAACCACAGCTCGGCTGAAGCCCCGGTTGTAGTTCACAATTCGGGAGATTTCCCCATTTGGGATGGTCACTAAAGCGCCTGAGAAGGTGCGAAGCCTTGTAACCCGCAGGCCTATCTCTTCCACCGTTCCGGTGATATCCCCGATTTGCACGATGTCACCTACCGAGAGGCTGTCTTCGAAAATGAGGAAGAGCCCGGTGAGAATGTCGCGGACAAGGGTCTGAGCCCCAAAACCGACCGCAATCCCCACGACTCCTGCACCGGCAAGAATTGCTGTGGCATTGACACCGACTTCTTGGAGAATCAGAATGAGAGCGAAGAACACGACAATGTACGTAATGATACTGTGAGCAAGGGAAAGGAGTGTTCCAAGCTTTCGTGTTTGTGGAACCTTCAGGCGCTTTGCGAGGAGGCTTCGAAGGATGAAACGGCTCGAATAGACTGTCCCCCAGGAAATGCCGAGGATGAGTGCTATTCGAAGGCCTTTCTCAAGGAGATGGTTCACCCAGGGCCACCGGCTCCTCTCTTCGGAGGCTCATGGACAACCCGTACATCTCCCGAACCTCCTTGTGGTATTCCTGAATGGAAAGAATGGACATTTTTCCGGTTTTGAGACGCTCTATGGCATAGACAGTTGCTTCTGCTCCAGAAAGTGTTGTAACACAGGGAACATCGCGTATGATGGCTTCCTTTCGAATGACGCTGCTCTCTTTTTGGGCTTTCCCTCCTGAAGGGGTGTTGATGATGAGCTGTATCTCTCGATTCTTAATCATGTCGACGATATTTGGCCTTCCCTCGCCAACCTTCTTTACCACCTCTACCGGAATGCCGTTGTTGCTCAGGACCTTTGCTGTGCCCTTTGTGGCGACAATCCGAAAGCCGAGCTCGTGGAGCTTCTTGGCAAGGAATATGACCCCTCGCTTGTCCCGGTTCTTCACGCTGATGAACACCGTTCCCTCAAGAGGTAGATAGGACTGGGCAGCAATCTGCGATTTTGCGTAGGCCATTCCAAAGTCCCTGTCGATGCCCATGACCTCTCCTGTGGAGCGCATTTCAGGTCCAAGGACCGGATCGACTCCGGGGAATCGGCGGAAGGGGAAGACCGATTCCTTAACGGCAAAGTATGGAATTTCCACTTCCTTTGTAAGGCCAATGTCCCGGAGTTTGCGCCCAGCCATTACCTGAGCGGCAAGACGGGCGAAAGGAATGCCGGTGGCCTTACTCACGAAGGGAATGGTTCGGGATGCCCGGGGATTCACTTCAAGAACGTAAATCTCGTTGTCTTTCACTGCGTACTGCACGTTCATGAGTCCCACGACCTTGAGTTCTCGAGCCAGGGAGTAAGTGTACCTCTTCACTTCTTCGATGATGTCATCGCTCAGAGAAAAGGGGGGGATGACGCAGGCACTGTCGCCAGAGTGGATCCCTGCTTCTTCGATGTGTTCCATAATCCCCGCTACGATTGTGAGTTCTCCATCACTGATGGCGTCTACATCGATTTCGATGGCGTCTTCGAGGAACTCATCGATGAGCACTGGTCGTCCCGGAGAAACTTCCACAGCCTGAGAAATGAATTCCTCGAGCTCCTCTTCGCTGTAAACGATTCTCATGGCTCGTCCTCCAAGGACGTATGAGGGACGAACCATGACGGGGTAACCAATGCTCTGAGCCACTTTCCTTGCTTCTTCGAAGGATGTGGCTACACCGTTGCGAGGTTGCCGAAGGCCCAAACGCTTGATGAGTTCTTTGAACCGATCCCGGTCTTCGGCAATATCTATGCTTTCGGGGGACGTGCCGAGGATTGGGACACCGGCTCGTTCCAAGTCCTTCGCAAGGTTGAGAGGGGTTTGTCCACCAAGCTGAAGAATGACCCCCTCGGGACGTTCTTTTTCAACAATATTGAGGACATCTTCGATGTAGAGAGGTTCAAAGTAGAGCTTATCAGACGTGTCGTAGTCTGTACTCACCGTTTCAGGGTTGCTGTTCACCATGATGGTTTCGTACCCCAAGTCCTGGAGCCCCCAGGTTGCGTGGACACAGCAGTAATCGAACTCGATTCCCTGGCCAATGCGATTTGGTCCTGCTCCAAGGATGACGACTTTCCTCCGCGAGCTCGGGTTAGCCTCGCACTCCTCCTCGTAGGTGGAGTAGTAGTACGGGGTTTCGGCTTCGAATTCGGCAGCGCATGTATCGACCTGCTTGTACACGGGCTCGATCCCCATGGCTTTTCTAACCCTTCGGACTTCCCATTCATCGGCTCCGAGAAGACGAGCAATCTGCCGGTCAGAGAAGCCGAACTCTTTCGCCCTCCGGAGAAGATCCCTGTCCAAGGAGTGGAGCGAGGGAACCTTTTGGAGCTCTTTCTCCATCTCTACGATTTCTTCAATCTGACGGATGAACCAGGGGTCGATCTTTGACCATTCGTGAATTTCCCGGATGCTCATGCCCTCTTTCAGGGCCATTTTGATGTAGAAAATCCGCTCCGGGTTAGGCCGCGTCAGCTTCTCGTAGAGGATTTCCTTGCGCTTTGCCTTGGGGATTGACTCCCACCCTTTGATGTCCTCGAGTCCACACTTCCCTATCTCGAGAGAGCGGAGTCCTTTCTGGAGGGCTTCCTTGAAGTTTCGCCCGATGGCCATCGTTTCCCCAACGCTTTTCATGGAGATGCCAAGGTACGGCCCGGCTTCCGGGAATTTCTCAAAGGTGAAGCGAGGAATCTTAACGACGCAGTAGTCGAGAGCGGGTTCAAAACAGGCAGGGGTCTTTTTGGTTATGTCGTTGGGGATTTCATCGAGAGTGTACCCTACGGCGAGCTTAGCAGCGATTTTCGCGATGGGGAAACCCGTTGCCTTTGAGGCTAAGGCAGAACTCCGGGAAACTCGGGGGTTAATCTCGATAATGACCATCCGACCGTTTTCGGGATTCACAGCAAACTGAATGTTGCACCCCCCGGTATCCACGCCAATTTCCCGGATAGCCCGGATGGCGTAATCCCGCATTTTCTGGTACTCCTCATCGGTGAGCGTTTGTGCCGGTGCCACGGTGATGCTATCCCCGGTGTGGACCCCCATAGGATCGAGGTTTTCGATGGAGCAGATGATTACGACGTTGTCTTTGCCATCACGCATGACTTCGAGCTCGTACTCTTTCCATCCAATAACCGATTCTTCGATGAGGATTTCCCGGATCATACTGCTGTCAAGGGCTCGTTGAGCGAGTTCCTCGAATTCTTCGATGTTGTACGCAATGGCTCCTCCAGTTCCTCCGAGAGTGAAACTCGGTCGAATGACCAGGGGGAAACCGATTTCCCGGGCAACCTCAAGGGCCTCCCTGAGATTATAGGCCTGGCCACTTCGGGGAACATCAATGCCGATTTTCATCATGGCCTCTTTGAAGAGCTTTCGGTCCTCTGCTTTTTCAATTGCTTCGGGAGAAGCTCCGAGAACCTTGACCCCGAACCGCTCGAGTACTCCTCGCCTTTTGAGCTGAACGGTGAGATTCAGTGCTGTTTGTCCTCCAAGGGTGGGCAGGAGAGCATCGGGTCGCTCCCGCTCGATGATGCTCTCTAAGACTTCAGGCACAAGGGGTTCTATGTACGTTCGATCGGCCATTTCTGGGTCCGTCATAATGGTCGCGGGGTTACTGTTCACAAGGATGACTTCGTACCCTTCACTCTTTAAGGCCTTGCATCCCTGGGTTCCCGAGTAGTCAAACTCACACGCCTGGCCTATGACTATAGGACCGGAGCCGATGATGAGAATCCTTTTGATATCCGTCCGCTTAGGCACGGCACTCCTCCACCATCCTTATAAAGCGGTCAAAAAGGTAGGTTGTGTCATGGGGGCCAGGACGAGCTTCCGGATGGAACTGCACCGAGAAGATGGGAAGCTCTCGGTGGGCGATACCTTCAAGGGTATGGTCGTTCAGGTTCAGGTGGGTGATTTCCACCGTATCCGGCAGGGTGTCTACCTCGACCGCGAACCCATGGTTTTGCGTGGTGATGGCTACCCATCCGGTTCGGAGGTCCTTTACCGGATGATTTCCCCCGTGGTGGCCAAACTTGAGCTTGAAGGTTTTGGCTCCCAGGGCTTGAGCGATGACCTGGTGTCCAAGGCAGATACCGAACACCGGAACCCTTCCAATCACCTTTCGGGCAAATTCCACAACGTAAGGTAGGGCTGCGGGATCACCAGGACCGTTTGAGAGGAGAATACCATCAGGTTTTTCTTTCAGTATTTCCTCAGCCTGGGTGAAAGCGGGATACACGACAACGCGGCAGCGGCGCTTTGCAAGCTCCCTCAGGATGCCGAACTTCACGCCACAGTCAAGAACCGCAATCGTGTATATCCCTTCCTCACTCCACACGTAGGGCTTTCGGGTGGTCACCTTTTGCACCAAATCCTGCCCGGTCATTTCGGGGATTTGTCGTGCTTTCTCCACGAGGGATTCGGGGTTAAGATCGATGCAGGACATCACTGCTCGCATGGCGCCTTTTTCTCTGATGTGGCGTGTGAGGGCCCGAGTATCGATGCGTTCAAGACCCATGATTCCGTGGCGCCTCAAGTAGTCATCGAGGCTTTCCTTTGCCCTCCAGTTGCTGTAGAGGGAGCTCTTTTCTCGTACGATGAAGCCTTCCACCTGGGGCTTGGTTGATTCCACGTCTTCCTCGTTCACGCCGTAGTTCCCGATGAGCGGATAGGTCATGGTGACAATCTGCCCTTTATACGAGGGATCGGTGAGGATTTCCTGGTAGCCGGTCATGCTGGTGTTGAAAACGACTTCTCCACTTACCTCTCCCAGAGCCCCAAAGGCGTAGCCCCAGAAAACCCGTCCATCTTCTAAGGCAAGCAGAGCCTTCACGGTAACACCCTCTGCCTAATATACCACACCTGTCAAGGGGTCCAAGTTCTCTTTTGGGACGCTTTTGGGGTGCGCAGCCACCCAGTGGTAGTAGAGGCTTGCGGGAAGAAAGTAATGGAGGTAGCGCCAGTTCCGAAGAAGCCTTTTTGCGATACGGGGGAGGGAGTAGAATTCTCGAAAGACGAAGTTGTAGCCTTCCTGGAGCTCCTCAGGAGTCATTTTTGCTGGCTGGTACACAACGTGGGCAAAGTCGTACTTTGACCAATCGAAGGAAAAGATACGACCTTCGGATTTGAGCTTTTCGAAGACCTCCGTTCCCGGAAGAGGTGTGAGAACAGAGAATTGGGCAAAGTCAATCTTTGTGTCCTCGATGAACTGGAGGGTACGACGGAAAACCGTAACGTCATCCTCATCGAATCCAAAAACAAAAGAACCGATGACCATGATGCCGTACCTGTGGAAACGTTCGATGAGTTTCCGGTACTGGTCAACCCGGTGAAAGGACTTGTGCATATCTTTCAAATTCTCCTCGTTCACCGACTCAAATCCCACAAAGAGGGCAATGCACCCACTCTGGGCAGCAAGTTGCAGGAGGTTTTCGTCTTCTGCCATACGAAGGGTGCCTTGGCTCACCCATTTCCTCTTCAGGGGGATGAGGGCCCTGAAGAGTTCTTTTGAGTATGCGGGGTTTCCCACGATGTTGTCGTCGAGGAAACCGATTATCCGGGAAGAGTACTGCTTGATTTCCTCGACGACCTCCTCAACCGGACGGTGGCGGTATTTCCTCCCCATGAAGGTGGAAACGGAACAGAACCCACAGGCATGGGGGCAACCTCTCGTGGTCTGGAAAACGTGCTTGAGGAGGTATCTTCCCCGGAGAAGGTCAAGACGAGAATGGGGGAGTCCGGAAAGGGACGGAAAATCATTTCGCCGGTAGAACGGTTGCAGCTGCCCTCGCTCGCAATCCTCAAGAAGCTTCTCCCAAATACCCTCTGCTTCCCCGATAACGACGCTGTCTGCATGTTCTTTGGCTTCTTCGGGGAGGGCTGTGGGATGAATACCCCCAAGCACCACCTTTATGCCCCGTCTCCTGAACTCATCGGCAATCTGGTAAGCGCGAATTGCGGTTGCGCTCATAACTGTAATTCCCACAAGGTCGTAGGGTTCGTCGAAGTCTATGTCTTCGACGCGTTCATCGATGATGCGAACCTCATGATGTGCCGGCGTGAGGGCAGCAATGAGTGGGAGGCTCGCTTGGGGGAAGGGAACGTACCAGGCCTTTTTCCGGTGTGGTGCATTCGGTTCTGGAGCAACAAGGAGAATCCTCAAAGAACAACCCCCTTTGTAAGTCTTGTGTCATTATACCTCACCTCCTGAGGAATTGAAAATTGTGCTACAATGAGATTGTGGCAAAGATTTTGGGGATGATTGTTCTCACAGCGGTTTTTGTGCTGAGTCCTTCTCTCTCCTGGGCCCAGAACGTCCTCGGGGGAAGGATTGTAGGCATCATTACTCCCGTTATGGGGGAGTTTGTGAGCCGGGTTCTTGAGAGGGCTGTGCAGGAGAAAGCGCAGGCGGTCCTTTTTCTCCTTGACACCCCCGGTGGCCTTGAGGAGTCCATGCGGGGCATTGTTCGGAAGATCCTCCAGTCTCCGGCCCCCGTTGTTGTCTACGTTTACCCTCCGGGTGCCCGTGCAGCCTCAGCGGGGAGCTTTATAGTTCTTGCTGCTCATCACGCCTTCATGAGTCCGAATACCACCATAGGAGCGGCTCATCCTGTGACCGTCGAGGGACAGGCGGTGAGTGAAAAAATCGTTAACGACGCCGCTTCGTTTGCTCGTTCCCTTGCCACAAGCCGGAACCGCAATCCTGAAATCGCAGAGAAAATGGTTCGTGAAAGCCTCTCCCTTACCGAGAAGGAAGCCCTTGAGAAGGGTCTCATCGATGGGGTTTGTTCCTCCCTGGAGGAGGTGCTCGAAGCATTTGGAGCTTCTGGAGCATCTATTACATGGGTGGAGATGGGGGGAAAGGAGAAATTTCTCCAGTTCCTCGTTAACCCCAATCTGGCTTACATTTTTCTGGTTCTGGGAGTGCTCGGATTGATTTTTGAGCTTTCAAATCCGGGAGCCATCGTTCCGGGAGTTTTTGGAAGCATTCTCCTTCTTCTCTCCCTGTACGCCTTTTCTCTTCTTCCCACGAACTGGAGTGGCATTGTACTCCTTTTTCTTGGTTTCCTCTTCTTGGTTCTTGATATTCTCGTTACTCCTGGAATCGGGGTGCTCACCGCTGGAGGTGCGCTTGCCCTTCTTCTGGGCTCGGTTATGGTGTTTGCGCCTCAAGGGGCGATTCGAATCCCTCTTGGGCTTATAGCTGCTGTTGTGGGAAGTGTTGTGGCTTTCTTTGTCTTTGCTCTTGCCATGGCTTTCCGAGTTCACCGAAAGAAGATCACAACCGGTCTTGAGTCCATGGTTGGGAAAACCGGTGTTGCACGGGAGGATTTCTCTCTTGAAGGATTTGTAGTGGTAGACGGGGAACTCTGGTGGGCGCGAACACAGGTACCCCTCCGTAAGGGGGATAAAGTGGTTGTCCTCAGGAAAGAGGGAACAACGCTCATTGTGGATAAAAAGGAGGGATGAATGTGGTTTTTGTGGGAACTATCATCATTATTGCGCTCATTTTTCTTCTTGCTGCCATCCGGGTGGTACGGGAATATGAGCGGGGAGTCATTTTCCGTTTAGGTCGGCTTGTGGGGGCGAAAGGTCCAGGGCTCTTTTTCATCGTTCCTTTCATCGACCAACTCGTGAAAGTCGACCTTCGAGTGGTCACCATGGATGTGCCAAAGCAGGAGCTCATTACTCGGGACAATGTCCCGGTCACGGTGGACGCGGTGGTGTACTTTCGAGTCATGAATCCAGAGGATGCGGTGACCAAAGTTGAAAATTACATCACCGCCACATCCCTCATTTCCCAGACGACCCTGCGTAGTGTCGTTGGGCAATCAGAGCTTGATGAGCTCCTCATCCATAGGGATAAGATCAACGAGTCTCTTCAGCGGATCATCGATGAGAAAACGGACCCATGGGGTATAAAGGTTTCTGCAGTGGAAATTAAGGAGGTTACGCTCCCTGAAGAGCTCAAGAGGGCCATGGCCCGCCAGGCAGAAACGGAGAGGGAACGGCGGGCCAAGATTATCAACGCAGAGGGCGAATTCCAGGCGGCAGAGAAACTCTCCCAGGCGGCACGGATTATCGCTGAAAATCCCATCGCCTTGCAGCTTCGGTACCTTCAGACTCTGAGTGATATTGCTGCTGAGAATGCGACAACCATCGTGTTCCCTCTTCCCATCGAACTCCTCGAAGTGTTCAAGAAGAAAGAGTGACATCGATTCGTTTCCAGGAAGCCTGAATCTCCCCAAAGTACACGGTGTGGTAGTCACCACTTCCATAGTAGGTTTCCTGAATCGGGGTTGCTAAGCTCTCCGGTTTGACAGAGGTTTTGGCAACCACTATGCACTGGAAACTTGCGATGCATTCGGCAATTGAGGGAATGGGGAATGCTCCGAGGTGTACGGGAGTAAGGCCGCAGGAAGCGAATTTATCCACGGCGCGTCCGGAGTACTTTCCGCAGTCTGCCACTGCCTTGGTGAGATCCCGAGAAGGAACGTTGACGGTGAAAAGAGGGTTTTCTTCAAGGAGAGAATGGGTGAAACGGGATGGGCGCACGAGCACTGTGGCTATTGGTTTTCCCCACACGATGCCGAAAGTGACCCACCCGATGGTCATGACGTTAGGTTTCGGGCTCTCCTTTCCTTGGGTAACAAGGAGGAGTCCTCCGACGTTACTGAGCACACGCAGTGCCTGGGTGTGGAGCTCTTCCCAAAGGACTCTCTCAAAATTCAT
Source organism: Candidatus Caldatribacterium sp. (assembly GCA_014359405.1). Taxonomy (NCBI): domain Bacteria; kingdom Pseudomonadati; phylum Atribacterota; class Atribacteria; order Atribacterales; family Candidatus Caldatribacteriaceae; genus Candidatus Caldatribacterium; species Candidatus Caldatribacterium oleiphilum. The sequence continues at coordinate 3,041 of JACIZN010000033.1, read as the reverse complement.
GGTATCGCCTCCTTATGGGGGGTTTTCCCTATGCGGATACTGCGTTTCTTTGACCCCTGGAAGGGGGAATTGTGTACCTGTCCCCCTAAGTACACCTTGAACCCGTACACGGGTTGCGCCCACCGTTGCCTATACTGTTACATATCCTCGTTCATCCCCCGAGCTTTTGAAGTCCGGGAAAAGCCACCATTTCTCCGTGCCCTCGCCAGGGATCTGGAAGAGTGCGATAGAAATCTCTACCTGTCCCTGTCCAACTCATCGGATCCCTACCCTCCCCTGGAAAAGGAACGAAGGCTCACGAGAAAGGTTCTTGAGCTCTGCCGCGATGCCCAAATGCCAGTCCTTGTGGTTACGAAGTCTTCCCTCGTCCTTGAGGATCGGGACCTCCTCTCGGAAATGCAGGCTGTGGTCAGTATAACCATTACAACCCTTGACGAGGAGAAAGCCCGACTCCTTGAGCCCGGTGCGCCTCCACCTCGGGAAAGAGTTGCTACCTGTGCTCTTCTTGCCCAGAAAGGGATTCCCGTTGTGCTCCGGGTGGACCCCATTATTCCCGGGATTAACGATTCTCCCGAAGAGTGGCTTCGGATTCTCCAGGCTACTGCTCCCTATGTAAGGCAAGTCATTGTTTCCACCTTGAAGCTCCGCTGGGATACGGGCAGCCGACTCCTCAGAGCCTTTCCCGAGATTCGCAGGACTCTCTCGCTCTACTCTGAGAAAAGGGGCAACAGTCTCTACCTTGAGAAGAATCTCCGCTTTGGCATTCTTTCCCGCTTTCGGGAGCTCGTCCACTCGCTGGGCCTTCCCTTCTCCACATGCCGCGAGGGCTTTCAAGAATTGAACGACTCCATCTGCGATGGGAGTGCTTTCCTCAATCGATGAGGTGTTCAATGTCTAAGGAAGTGAGATCCTCCTTTGTGTAGAAGTCCTCAAAGTTCTCTTCTACCGTCCCCACAATGGCCACGGTGAGCTCCTTCATGAGGTCGATGTCTCTTGGTTTTTCCAAGAGCTGTCCGCTGCAATCCCGAATGACCCGAACCACCGGACGAATGGGGAGGCCATCGTTCAAGCGGACCACCACGGCGATTTCTCCCGTGGTGAGGCGAACTGTCTCCCCCACAGGGTAGGGGGCAATATGCCGCACCATGGTGGTCACAACCTGGAGATCAAAAAGCCTTGAGGCATTCCCCATGAGGTACTCTAAGGCCTCTGCGTAGGAGAATCTCTTCCGGTAGGGACGGTCAACGGTGAGCGCATCGTACACATCGGCACAGGCACAGATACGGGAGAGGAAATGGATTTCTTCCCCTGAGAGCCCATAGGGGTATCCGGAGCCGTCGAGGCGCTCGTGGTGCTGGAGGGCGATGCGAATGCTCTCAGGTTCCTCAGGCACTCGCTCCGACATGAGTTCCGCCGACCAGAGAGAGTGCTTCTGTACAATTTCCCACTCTTCTTGAGAGAGGCGTGCTGGTTTGTTCAGGATTTCCAAGGGGACACGGATTTTCCCAAGATCGTGCATAAGGCTCCCCAGGGCAAGAACGCGCAATTGCTGCCGGGAAAGGCGCAGGAATTTCCCTATGAATACGCTCAGCGCAGCTACGTTCACGGAATGGGAGAAGACGGCATCATCGTGCTGCCTGAGCTGGATGAGGCTCACGACCGATTTTTTGGCGCTCAGCACCTCATCGATGATTTCATCAACGAGCCTCTTCAGAGGCTCGATAGCCTTCGCGTTCCCCTTGACAATCTGGTAGAACGATTCGTTGAGGGTGACGAGAGCCTGTCGGCGGATGTCATGGGAAATTGTTTCTTCAAGGTCAATATCGGCGAAACGGGGGTCGCGGATGTAGATGTACGCAAAACCTAACTCCTTGATTTTTCGGATTAGGCGGTCGTTGAGGCGTATACCTTCTCTGAGGAGGACCACGCCGTCGTCCCGAATGATAGGGTATCCTACGACCATTCCTGGCCTCAGGTGGTCTGTGGCAATTCGAATCATTGCTTCCTCCCTGTTCCGTTGCTTTCCTACACCTTTTTGTCTATTATACTGGTAAAAGGAGTGTGACGAAAGGACCTTGGTGAGCTGGCGTGAAAGTCTCAAGGAGGTAAAATTTCCGCTCTACGTTCTTCCTGCCCGTCTCTCAGGATGGTATGAGGATGGAGCGTGGGCTGTCTGTCCACCTTTGGATCTCAGAGAGATAGTAAGGGAACTTCGAGGGAGAGATTCCTTTGTTCTCCAGTGGGAACTCTACGCCCCTTTATCTTCCTCTCTCCTCAGCGAGGGTGAGGTAGAACATATTCTCGTTTCTTTGGAGAATTCTATTGATGAGTTCCTGTACCTTTTGTCCTTCTACGAGAAGCTTGCTCGGAATTACCGGTTCATGTTCTCTTTATGTCTTGTGGCGTACATTATCGGGCTTCTCAGCGTGAACACCTGGTGGTTTATCTGGTTCCGACAACCGTACCTTGCCCTGACGGGTATAGATAACTGGTGGAGGCGCAAGCGGTTTTTCCGTCTTACTCGGTGCAAGCTCCAAGGAATTTCCTGGGGTGAGGATACAAGGAGAAAAGAGGCCATTTCCGAGGCTTTTGCTTTCTTCCAGAGTCTTACTCCCGGTGATCCTGAGTACCTTGAAAAGATGATTGCCTTTGCAAGGGAAAGAGAGAAAGGAAACCCTGCCTTTTCCGAAATTCGCAGAGCTTACGAGTACTTGCGGAAGCGGGAAAAAGATAAGAGCTACCTTCTCAAGCGCATTCCCCATACCTCTTGGACAAAGGTGAAGCGTTTCTTCCTCGGAGATCTCCTTCTCATTCCCGAAGTTTTTGTGCCTTTTCTCTGTGTTCCTGTTCGGGATCTCTCCTCTGCCCTTACCTTGGAAATCCTGGAGGAGCAGAATGCCAAAGGTCGAGCTCTACAAACTGTTCAATAAGCGCGGGTACACGCTCTTTTCTCCCCGTCACCCCTTTTTCCCCGAAGGACGGTTCGCCCAGTACCTCCGCTCCTTCCACGGGGAACCGATGGAGATTCTCCTCCACGTGGA
>JACIZN010000032.1 GCA_014359405.1 Candidatus Caldatribacterium sp. | reverse complement strand
AGCCAAGAGAAACCAAGCCTTTTGAAGAAGTTAAAGAGAACATTCGCCAGTACCTTCTTGAGGAACAGAAGAGGGTCAAAACTGAACACCTCCTCGCCGAGCTCCGCAAGAAGGGCACCATCACCATTTCGGAGGCCTTAGGGGCTCCTACACCAACTCCCTCAGACACAGGTTCTGAGGGGGAGAAGGAGTGAAAAAGGTCTTCCTCCTTGTACTTCTTCTTGTCCCCCTTGGGGTGTACCTCACCTCCTCAAGGGGGACAATTGCTCTGCGCCTTGGGGAAGAGGAGTTCACGGTAGCAAGAAGGGACCTCACTGCGTTTCTCCAGACCCTTGAGAAACGCTGGAAGGACAATCCTCTCACGATTGTTGTCGACGGAAAGGCTTTCGAGGTTCCTAAGGAATCCCTGGGCATTCGCTGGAATCTGAAAGCCATGAGACGCATGGCCCTCAAGGGCAAACCGGTTACCCTCCTCGTTGAGTGGGACAAAAGAAAGATTGCGGCCTTCCTGCAGGACCTGGAGAGCAAAACTTTCCTTGCCCCTCAAGACGCTTCTTGGAATGGAGACCGCTTCATACGAGCAAAGGAAGGAAGGAGGTTGAACCACGAAAAAACCCTGGAAGCTCTCGAGAAGACCCTTGCTGCATGGAAAGACACAATTGCCCTCGACACCTTTGACCCCATTCCCCCAGAAAGGGACACCAAAGCGGTGCTTGAGGAACGGGGTATCAGCGTTCTTCTCTCCTCCTTCGAAACTTCCCTTGAGGGACGAGAAGAAGACGTTATCTTCAATATCGAAAAAGCTGCTTCCTCCATCTCTGGATTCTTCCTCCCAAAGGGAACAGCGTTCTCCTTCAATGCGGTGGTCGGCAGGGCAGAAAAGGAAGATGGGTACCGGAAAACCCAGGTCTTCTCCAACGGTCGTCTCGTTCCAGGATACGGTGGAGGCGTGTGCCAAGTTTCCTCAACTCTCTACAACGCCCTTCTCGCCACGGAAGCCGAGATCCTCGAGCGCCATCCCCACTCAGGGTACTCCCCCACCACAAGCTACGTTCCTCCGGGGCTTGATGCCGCTGTGAGCTATGGAAGCAAGGACCTGCGTTTTCGCTTTCCCTCGCAAAATGTGGTGATTCTTGCCTACACGAAAGGAAACGCTTTAGTTTGCGAGATTTGGGGGGAGAAAGAAAACCCGGTGCAACGGGTGGTAACCCAAAAACTCGTAAGGCTCTCTCGTTCCGGGGAAAGCGAGGGAATCCTCACCGTAGAAACTTCCATCATCCGGCCCGGAGCGCAAAATCTCCACTTCACTGACACGTACTCTATTCCCTGGGACTTTGCTCAGGAAATTGCTCGACTTTTCCCTGATTCGTGAGGACCTCAAGGAGGGTGATGATGTTCTCGCAGGGAATGTCCTTGGGAAGGGCATGAGACGGAGCAGCAATATAGCCTCCGCCTTTCCCAAGTTCCTTAAGAATGTGTCGCACCTCTTCTTGAACTTCCACAGGCGTTCCAAAAGGGAGAAGCCTTTGAATACTGATGCCACCCCAGAAAGCGAGCCTCCCGTAGTACTCCTCCTTCAGAGCGAAAATGTCCATAACCTCAGGTTGAAAGGGATTGAACACGTGGAGGCCAATTTCCGCAAGATCCGGGAAAATCTCCTGGACTTTCCCACAGCAGTGGAGGAACGCCTTTTTACCCTTTTTCCGGACCAGAGCAATCATCTCTGCAAGACGGGGTTTTATGTACTTGCGCCAGAGCCTGGGACCCATGATAAGCCCACCCTGCCATCCCCAGTCGTCTCCGAAAAGCACCCCATCAAGGCCAAGCTCGAGCGCCCGATCGATGACTGTCAGGTGGAACGCGGTGATGTGGTCGAGGAGGTCTTCTGCGAAATCTTCGTTCATGAGCATGTCGCTTAGGAACTCCTCCATACCGCGTAGGCTCCAGGCCCGCTCAAAGAGGGTATACGTCTCCCGAAGGAGCTTAAATTGATCTGGGTGCGATTCCACAAAAGAAGGGATATGTCCGTAGCGAGAGGGATCAGTAGGGTCCGGAAACCGGTACCCTACGAGGGTAGGACGAGAAAGAAGAGGGGTAGGATTCCCAATGTCCGGATCAATGGTACGATTCCACACGACACCCCATTCATCCCGGACGAAACCCGGCGCAACTTCCACAGTCCCGGAGGGAGGCAAGGCTTTCACATAGGCAAGATGATTCCCGATTTTCTCCACAAAGTTCACGTCCCCAAGATAGGCAGCCACCTTCTCCCGTGCCGGAATGGTAAAGTCAACTTGGTAGGGCACAAAATCTGCCTCTTCAAAAGCCAAAGCCTTGAGAACCCTTTCCCTTGGAGTCATGGAGAAGCTTCTCCTCCCCGGGCAACAACCTCAATATCAATGGTTGGCTTTTCTCGGTAAATCTGGCCAAGGTTGAGCTCCCTCTTCCATACGTTGTTCTTTTCGAGAGACCCATCAACATAGCTTAAAATCTCTCCCGGCATGTACGCCTTGAGAACCAGGGTAATAGACCCAAGGAAAGGTCTTACCTTGTCCGCCCCAAGAGACTGCAAGGCGCTCTCAAGCTCTTCTCCCCGGAGATGAGCCTCGAGAATGACAAGATCCTGGTCCCTGTAGAGCCGAGCCGATTTCCCAAGGAACTGCTCGGTAAAGGCTCGGGCTTTTTCTTCGTCCGGAAAGCGCCATTCCCAGATAAGACGATAGGGTAAGGAGGTATCATCTGCTCGAAAGCGTATGTACTCCCGCTCCTCAGGAGGGAGTTTTGCGTACTCTGAAGAAGCCGCCTGCTTGAGCTGAGAAAAGACAGCGTAGTCCTTAACGTACACGGCAATCCTTGCCCGAGGGATGGTAGCGTCCTGGCTCACCTGAATGGCAAGCTCCACTTGGGCACAACCTCCAAGAACCAAAGCGCAGAGCACAAGAGAGAGGATTCGCCAGAGCTTCTTCGTATCCATCTTCATCCTCCCAGAAATAAAAGTCTTCCCTTCCATGTTACAGTACCTCAAAGGAATACTCAAGCCGAGGTGATAGAGATGGCTCGCGTTGAACTCATCGCCCAATGGGGGAAAATTGAAGCTCGCATTGGGGAAGACGTTGTTCCCTTCAAGAGTAGCGGTGCCGAAAGCGGTATCGGCCACTGGCCCACGGAGTACGTTCTTGCTGCCTTGGGGAGTTGTTTTGCAGGAACGGTATTCTCGTACGCCAAAACCAAAAACCTCCCCCTGGAGCAGGTTATCGTTCACCTTGAGGGAGAAGTAGCCTCCGCCCCTTCACGTATCTCGAGCATCACCATGGAGGTCGAATTCCTTGGAAACCTCACCCGCTCTGAAAAGGAGCGGCTTCTTACTGCAGGCGAACGGGCCTGCACAATCATGAATACTCTCAGGAGGGGAGTGGAAACCATCACAACCCGCCTGAGGGATTAGAAAGCCCAAGTGCTCCCCGAAGCGTTAAGGCATTCTCTACAGCAAATCCCCTATAGTCGTTATCGAAGTAGCAGTACACGTCGTGTTTTTCCTGCCACCTCTTGATTTTCTCCGCCCAGGACAGAAGCTCCTCATCACTGTAGCGGTGCGTGTAGAGACTCTGGGAACCATGGAGACGGAGGTACACAAATGGAGCTGTCGTAACTTCAGCATAAGGGAAAAAGGGGGTGTCGGCGAAACAGAGAGCAATACCACGAGTCCTCAGGAGTTCGTAGAGCTCTTCGCAGAAGAAACTCGGATGACGGAACTCAAAGACGTACCGGAAGGATGGGGAAAGTTCCCGGAGGAAAGCCTCCATGGTTTCCCGGAAGAAGGAAAGGCGAGGAGGAAACTGAAAGAGGAGGGGTCCGCACTTTTCCTTTAAGAGCTCCACTCGCCTGTAGAAGAGGAGCAACGCCTCTGAGACGTCCCTGAGTTTCTTTACGTGGGTGATGTACCTACTCGCCTTTACCGCGAAGAGAAAGTTGGGAGGGGTTTCGTGGTACCATCTCTTAAAGGTCTCCTCCTTGGGAAGGTGGTAGAAAGAGGCGTTGACCTCGACGGTATCAAAGATCTGGGCGTAAAAAGGAAGCCAGTCTTTTTTGGGAAGCTCAGGTGGGTACAGAACACCCCTCCAGTGGTCGTACATCCATCCTGAAGTACCAATTCGAACCTTCACCAGCACTGCCCACCTTCCTGAGGATTAAGACCAGCTTTCAGGAAGAGAGGAGCAAGATGATTCGTCGGACCAAACCCTCCCCCAAGGGGCAGAGCGTGGGTGATAACAATCGTCATGTACTCTTTTGCGCGTGCAACGGCTTCCTTTATCTCGTAACCCAAGGCCAAAAGCGCACACAGAGCTGCCGAGTACGTGCACCCTGTCCCATGGGTATGGAGAGTCGCAATACGGGGACCGGGAAAGTACATGCAACGTTCCCCATCGAAGAGAACATCCGTTGCCTCCTCTCCAGGGAGGTGTCCTCCTTTGACGAGGACGTACCGGGGGCCTTTTTCCCAGATGCACCGGGCGGCTTCCTCCATATCCTCAAGGGACTGCACCGGAAATCCTGCAAGAACAGAAGCTTCCTCAAGGTTTGGAGTGACAAGGTATGCCAGGGGGAAAAGCTCCGTGGACATTGCTTCTACTGCGTCTTTCTCAAGGAGGAGCGCTCCGCTTTTGGCCACCATGACAGGGTCCACAACGAGTTTCTCCACCGGCCACTTTCGAAGGGTAGCCGCAACCGCCTCAATGATTGAGGCACTGAAAAGCATCCCGGTTTTTGCTGCATCCACCCCTATGTCCACCATGATACTCTCTATCTGTTGGGCCACCATCGAGGGAGGAAGGGGAAAGATAGCATCGACACCTCTTGTGTTCTGTGCCGTCACCGCAGTAATGGCGGTCATTCCGTACACCCCAAAAGCACAGAACGTCTTGAGATCCGCTTGGATCCCCGCTCCGCCTCCAGAATCGGAACCTGCAATGGTGAGTACTCTGCGCACTTTCACTTCTCCCTTCGCATGAAATGGTCGAAGCCCCAAGGAGTAAGGGAGAGAAGCTCCTTTCCCTCTCTCAAGAATACCCCATCTTCGGCTACGATTGCCCCTATCGCTGAGACAGGAACCCCAAAACGCCTTGGAATTTCTCTCAGGATGACCCCTTCAAGGTGGGAGGGGAGGGCAAAAAGGAGTTCGAAATCCTCTCCTCCCCGGAGGACAAAGTCAAGAGGGTCAAGGTGCTCTTCTTCGCAGAATCGGGCAAGGGACAAAGACACAGGTAGAGCTTCCCTCTCAAGTACCGCCCCTACCCTGCTCTCTTCAAGAATATGCCCGAGGTCCTGGAGAAGACCGTCGGACACATCGATAAGGGCAACGCGTTCCCCAAGGGACCCCAGAAACCGACCAATTTCAAGACGAGGTGAAGGAACAAGGAACCTCTCCCGAAGCGATTCGTACTCTCCTCGGGCATCGTTCCGCTCCGCAAGGAGAAGACCTGCCCTTGCCTCTCCCGGGTAACCGGTGACAAAAATCCGATCCCCCGGGCGAGCATTGGAGCGAAGAAGGAGAGGTCGATCCTTCTCGACCTCTCCGAGGAGAACAAGGTCAAGAACCATCGGACCTGTCGTCCGGGCAAGATTTCCCCCAACAATCTCGACTCCATAGCGAAGAGCCTCTTCATGCAAACCCGAGAGGAACTCCTCAAACCAGGCAAAAGAGAGGTCTTCCCGGAGCACAAAGGATGTGAGGGCGTACCGGGGAATACCGCCCATTGCGGCAATGTCGCTTAAGTTGGCAACAAGGAGTCGACGGCCAAGAGAAAAAGGAGGGATGAGGGATAGCCGAAAATGAGTCTCTTCTACCTGGCTATCAACAGTAGCAAGGAGCAGATACCCCTCTCGCCCTGGAAGGACAGCACAGTCGTCCCCAATCCCTGGAAAGAGTTTGCGAATACGGGCAATAACACCGAACTCCCCAAGGTCACGAATTTCCATAATTTTTCCTCCGGAACCTGTCGATTTTCTCTCGGAAAAGGGATGCCGCTTCCCTCACCGAAGGCGCCCCTACAATGGCCGATACCACCGCCACTCCGTCAACGCCCGTTGCAAGCACATCCTCCACGTTGTCAAGGGTAATACCTCCAATGGCTACAACAGGAATCTTCACTGAGGACTTAATTTCCCGGAGTCGCTCAAGTCCAATCGGAGGACCGGCATCCTTTTTCGTCGTTGTGGGAAAAACCGTTCCTACCCCAAGGTAATCAGCTCCCAGGCGTTCCGCTTTTTGGGCTTCTTCCTTTGTATCGCACGAGTACCCTATGATGAGGTGAGGAGCGATACGCCGGGCGTAAGAAAGAGGCATATCCTCTGGACCAAGATGCACCCCGTCAGCGCCACTGGCAAGCGCTATGTCCACTCGATCGTTCACGATAAAGAGCACTCCATGGCGTCTCGTGCACTCCCGAAGGAGAAGGGCTTCCTCGAGGAATTCCCGGGTTGAGAGGTCCTTTTCCCGGAGTTGAATGACTGAGGCACCACCCGCAATGGCCTCCTCCACCACCTCGAGATTCTTTCTCTTTTGAATCCTCCGATCGGTAATGACGTACAGCGAGAAATCCCTCTTCACGAGAGCACCTCAAGACGAAGGTTCGCGGCGAACTCGTCTTCCTGCAAGTTGTACATAGCGTCAAAAAGGCTGGCTCGGAAACTCCCCGGACCCATTGCGGAGGAAATCGCTTTCTCTGCACATACCCCAAGGAAACCCAAAGCAGCCAGAGCAGCCAAAAAGGGGGCACCTACTGCTCCCACGAAGGCTCCACAAAGTGATGTTGCCATGCAGCCTGTTCCTGTTACCCTGGTGAGCATCGGATGCCCATTGTGCAATGCAACCACCCTTTCCCCATCGCTTACATAGTCTACAGGACCAGTAATTGCGGCAACCGTGGAGAACCTCCGGGCTGCCTCCCGGGCAAGTCCCAGGCGGCCCCCTTCTTCCTCTTCCGATTCCACCCCCCGCATACGGGAAGAAAGCCCAAGGAGAGCTCGAATCTCTGCCGCGTTCCCCCGAAGAATGGTAACACGTACATGCTCGAGGAAAAAGAGGGAACTCTCCTTCCGAAAAAGCGTTGCCCCAGCACCGACCGGGTCAAGGACCACAGGAATGCCCAAGGCGTTTGCCCTTTTCCCCGCTTTGAGAGCACTCTCTAAAACCTCAGCCGTGAGCGTCCCAAGGTTCACCACGAGAGCCTGAGCCTGGGAAACCATCTCCTCCACTTCTTCCCGGGCAAACGCCATGACCGGCAGCGCGCCCAGAGAGAGCATGGTGTTTGCGTTGTCGTTAACCACCACAATGTTCGTTATGTGGTGGACAAGGGGTTTCCTTTTCCGCACCAAGGAGAGAGCCTCTTTGCACCTTTCTACGAGGTTCATTTCCTTTTCCTCCTCAAAAGAAGGTACAGGCCTCCGGGGAGAAGGAAACTTGGGATTGACGCCCCGAAAGCGGGGAGAAATTTCAAAAAGAGGGCGTAAACTCCAACCCCGAAAATCCAGGACACAATCCCTTCCCAGATAAGGGAAGGACACTTCTCGTAGAAGTCTGAGAGGGTGACTTTTCTGCGGCGAAGGACAAAGTAGTCGAAAATAACCACTCCAAAAAGAGGGGTGAATACTGCACCGATGAGGAAGAGAAAACTCTCGTACCGTTCCATAGGGAAAACAAGGGCAAGGAGCGTCCCAGAGGCACCGAAAAGAACGGTAGTAAGCTTCCCCTTGAGCTTCGGATACACGTTGAGGAAAGAAACCGATGCAGAGTAAATATCAAGAAAAGTCGTAGTGAAAGTGGAGAAAAGAACGATGAGAAGGGCCGCAGAACCAAGACCGAGGGCCACCATGGCAGGAAGGGGGTCTTTCTGTCCCGTGGTCAGAGAGCTCACAAGGCCCACAGCGTACATCCAAGAACTCGCCACAAAATACCCCCACCATGTACCCCAGAAAGCCCCTTTTGTGCTCCGGGCAAATCGCGTGTAGTCCGCCACAAGGGGAAGCCAGGAAATGGGCATAGCCACAACAAGGTCAAACCCGGCCCCCCACGGGAGAGAACCGTCCCCTCTAAGGTTGAGAAGTTCCGAGAACGAGATTCCCCGCAGCGCCACAAAGGTCATAACCCCAGAGAGAGCCGAAAGAGCGAGCACGGCAATTCGTTGCATCCACTGCCACCAGGAAGTTTCAAGAAGGGCCCAGAAGGTACTCACCACACCGGCGATGATAAGAAGGAGTCGGAAACTTGAGAAACCAAAGAGCACCTGCATGATTCCGTCCCCAGCCTGGGCGCAGATAATGACCATAACAGCTGTCCAGCCAACAAGCTGCAGGATGTTCAGGAAGGAGGCAAGGTACGAACCCCACCTTCCAAAGGCGAGTCGCACGGAAACCATGGCGGGCACTCCCCAGTCACTTCCGAGCACTCCCCCAAGGGCAAAGGGGGTGTTCCCTACAAGGTGCCCAAGGAGAATGGCGGAAAGACCCCCCAAAAAGCCCAAAGGAGCAAGAATACCACCTGCCCAGATTTCCGACACCGCTACTGCAGCACCAACCCAAAGAAGGAAGAAATCAAACCCTGCAAGATACCGCTTCTCCTTTGGTATTGGATGAAGGGCCTCTAACACTTCGAACACTCCCTTTGCGAGAAGAGCTCACCATGGGATATCCGTCGCAGCGCCTTCACAAGGAGAAGGCCGAGAAAGCTTCCCGGAATGCTACTTGCTAAAAAGGCAGTCTGGAAAAAGAGAAACGTTCCTTCTTTTCCCACCAAAGGAGCGACAAGATAGGCGCTGAGTGCTGCTCCGAAAAGACCAGTCCCCACAGGCTCAAAGAGTCCCGCAAGGTCTTTTCGAAGGAAACGGTACGCAAGTCCCACGCATATGACCCCAGGAATTCCTCCGGGAAAGGCGAACACCGTTCCCGTCCCAAGGAGGATGCGAATCGCTCCCGCAATGCCTGCAGCCAAGGCTCCATACCATGGACCGATGGTAATTCCTGCAAGGACATTAATGGCGTGCTGGAAGGGAAAGACTTTGGTGGGACCCACAGGGATATGGAAGCCTGAAGCTACCACTGCCAAAGCCGCAAAAAGCCCCACGTACATGAGTCGCTTCATCGTCTCCACCTCCAAAAAAAGAGCCATCTGCCAGGACGGCAGATGGCTCTGGATTACCAAGCCAACTCCCTACGCTGGCATTAACCAGATCAGGTTCAAAGGGTCGAGAGCTTGCGCTCTCCTCTCAGCCCCGCGTTATGGAGCTCCCCCGGCCTTCAGTATTCACCTGTCAGTTTCATTATACACGAACTGTCAATCCCCAACGTTCACAACAACTTTTATGGACTCCGCCTTATGCTCATGGGCAAAAAGGAGCGCTTCCTGGGTTTCTTCAAGGGAAAAACGGTGGGTGATGAGGGCCTTGAGGTTGACCCGGCGGCTGTTCAGAAGGTCCACACAACCCTTGTACATGTTCGCGTACCGAAATACTCCAAGGACATCGAGCTCCTTATCGAGGATTCTCATGACACCAAAGTCGAAGTGGGTCGCCGAGGGAAGACCAACAAGGACGACCTTACCACCTCTTCTGGCAAGTTCTACCGTGAGCTGAGCTGTTTGGACACTCCCTGCGGTCTCAAAAACGACATCGGCCCCTTTGCCGTCAGTGAGTGAAAGAACCACCTCTTGGGTATCCATGTGGGCCGCGTTCACCACATGCTTTGCTCCGAGTTCCCTCGCCTTTTCAAGGCGCTTCTCCACAACGTCCACCGCGATGATCTCCGTTACTCCCCGAACGGAAAGCGCCTGAATGGTCACAAGGCCAATCGGACCACTTCCAAGAACGAGAGCAACATCACCAGGTTTGGCCTGAGCCCGGTGCACTGCGTACATCCCCACCGCAAAGGGCTCAACGAGGGCTGCTTCTTCAAAGCTCACCTCCGGAGCAATAGGATACGTAAAATGTGCTGGGTGAACGACGTACTCACAGAACGTTCCGTTCACAGGAGGTGTAGCCCAGAAAACCACGTCAGGGCAGAGGTTGTACCTACCCGAACGGCAGAACTCGCACTTTCCACAGGGAATACCGGGTTCCATGGTCACCCGGTCTCCAGGCTTGAGATGGGTGACCCCCTTTCCCACTTCCACGACCTCTCCTGAACACTCGTGACCGAGAATGAAAGGAGGCTGAACCACAAAGTTCCCGATGCGCCCCTCCACAAAGTAATGGACATCGGACCCGCACACACCGACGCTCCGAATACGGATGAGGACTTCGTTCTCCTTGGGGATCGGAACCGGAAGCTCCTCGATTTCGATACGTCGCAAGCCCTTCATCACCGCTGCCTTCATCAGGATAACCTCCTCTCACGAGAGTGCTTCTATGATTTTCTGCACCAAGAAAGCCTCGGGAACCGCTCCCTCAATGGCCACCGTCTCGTTGATGACAATCTTTGGAACCGCCCGTACTCCGTAGCGGTACGCGAGGTGGGGGAATTCAAGGACTTCTACCATACTCGAAGAAACGTGCTCGCTTTCGAAGGCCATCTTATGCCCTAAAACGACCGCCTGGGGACAAAAGGGACAGGTGGGAGTGACAAAAACTTGAATGTGCACATCTTTGGCGAGTGTCCTCAGAAAGGCTTTAGTATCCTCAGAAAGGTCCGTCGCCCTCTGCGAGACAAAAACGAGGGTCTCTACCAACCCTGAGAACTCATATCCTGAGGGAATGCCAAAAAACCTTATGCCGTAATCCTTTTCCCCTTCCACGGTAAAGGCCGGAATTTTATCGATGTGGAATGTCAAAGCCTTATCCTTTTCAAGAAGGAAATTGTGGACCGTAAGAGAAAGGAGAGGAGAAAGAGAAACAACTTCCTCAAGCAGGGCTCGTACATCACGGCAAGTCGCACACTCAAGCTCCTGAGTAAAGAAACGGAGCGTCACGGGATGCACGAGATTTGCAGCAAGGTAAGCCTCAAGAGTCCGGCGATCCTTGTCTTCAAGGAACATACTGCCACCTCCTACCCGAAAATACTTTCGAATTTCCGCTGGAAGCCAGGAAGGTTTTCGATATCGCCCCCTGGACAACGCTCGGCAAAACGCAACACCCCATGAGCATCGACAAGGAACACAGCCCACTCTGCGAGACCATTGGTGCCGAGAACTCCAAAAGCTTTGGTCACTTCGAGAAAAACATCGCTGTAGAGAGGAAAAGAAAGGGAGAAGCGGTTTTGGAACTCTCGATGGGTGAAGATGCTGTCGGTGCTGATTCCTATGAAGAGACCGCCTTTGGCTTCAACCCTTTGCGCCCACTCGCTGTACTTGGGGAGGAAGTTGGCCCCTCGAGGACTGAAACTGGAGTCGAAAAAGAGAATGAGCGCAGGCTTTCCTCGGAGAATTTGTCCAAGGGAAAGAATGTTCCCTGACCCGTCAACAAGCCATCCATCCGGATGGGGCTCGTTGAGGCGGGGACGGCTCCGCCAGAGGAAAGAGAGCACTTCCCGCATAAAGAGGGGTAGCTCACTCGGTCCACGAGCGGTGATGATATTCCCGTCAACCACCACCGGAGCGTCCACGAATTCCCCTCCCGCGTTGTTCACATCGTCCCGAATGGAAACAAGTCCTGCCACCCGCTTCCCTCGAACGATGTCCGCAGAAATGAGGACCCATGGACCCCGGGAAAGAGCTCCGATGAGCTTCCCCTGCTGGTACATCTCCCGCACGAGATTCGTCACCACAGGAAGCCGACGGAGGTAGTCGGGCGCAAAACCTCCAGGAACAATAACTCCGTCGAAATCCCTTGGGGATACTGACGATGTCACCATCTCCGCCTTTGCCGGGAAGCCGTGGCGACCAAGGAAAGCTTCCTCAACCCCGGGACCCACAAGTTTTGCCTCCACACCTTCCTCCTGGAGTCGCAGGAGAGGGTACCAGAGCTCAAGCTCCTGGTACTGGTTTTCCACAAGGATGATGACACGCCGGCGACTCATGCTCCGCTCATCCCCCTGGAAACCTCCTCTTTCAGAGCGCTCAACTGGACGAGGTGCCGTCGTTCCTCAGCTACAACCTCTTCGACCCAGTTCTTCTTCTCAGAAGCCACGAAAGGAAGAAAACCCTGGTAGAACAGAATGCTCTCTTTCTCCACCTGAATGCCGATATCAAGGGCCTCGAGAATTCCCAAGGCCTCCGGATTTAGCTCCCCCTGGAGAACCTTATGCAACACTCCACTCTCCACAATAGCCCCAAGGTACCGGGAGGCTTCTCCGTCCTCGTCGATAATCGTGTCCGGAGCATTCTCAAGAAGCTTCGAAAAAATCTCAAGGTGCCTCCGTTCCTCATCCGCTAAAAACCGAAAAATTCTCTTTCCTTCCTCCCGAGTTGTTTTTTTCTCCAACACCTCGTAGAAGGCAATACCTCGTCTCTCAAGCTCTGTGGCCATGGTGAGGATTTCCTTCGGTGAGAAACGAAAAGCCACGGTGCACCACCTCCTCTGTATGCTCCTTTATTGTACCATTCCTGGTATAATAGAAACGGTGGAACCATGGGAGAAGTGCGACCTCCACAACCGGTGAAGCTCTTCATTGCCACCCTCTACGAGGATAGGGAAGTTCTCAACTCTGTTCTTCCAAGCCTTGTCGCACGTTTTGGCGATATCGAATGGCAGAGCGATCCCATTCCTTTCACGTACACCGACTACTACCGGGACATCGGGGAACGGCTCCTCCGTGTTTTCCTTGTCTTTCGGGACCTCATAGACCCTGGAACTCTTCCGGAAATCAAACTCTTCACCAACGAACTTGAGAGAGCAACCGCCGATGCGAATCACCCTCGCCGTATTAACCTTGATCCCGGTTACTTTGACGGAGGAAAAATTGTCCTTGCCACCACGAAGAACTTCTCCCACCGGGTGTACATTGGGAAAGGAATCTACGCCGAGGCGACCATCAAGTGGGAGAAAGGCGATTTCCATCCCTTCCCGTATACGTATCCGGATTACCAGAGCGAGGCGTACCGCCCGATCCTTCGGAAAATCCGCGAACTCTACCGGGCTTCCCTGAAAACCTGGTCCTCGAATCCGAAAAGCGCCTGATACAGTGGATGGGAACGAAGGAGGGTTTCGTGCGTTCCCTCTCCCTGGACCTCCCCATCGGCAACGACAACAATCCGATCAAGGTCTTTCACCATGCGCAGAGAATGAGCCACAATGATGACCGTTTTGTCCTCTTCGATTTGCGCAATGGTTTCCAGAATGTACCGTTCCGACTCGGGATCGAGGTTTGAAGTTGCTTCGTCGAACACGAGGATTGGGGGATTCTTGAGAAAGGCCCGGGCAATGGCGATACGCTGCCTCTGGCCCCCCGAAAGACAGCACCCTCCCTCTCCCACATTGGTATCGTAACCATGCTCAAGCTGCACGATGAATTCGTGGGCTTTGGCCTTTACGGCAGCCCGCAGCACGTCCTCCTCAGAAGCGTTGAGGTTGCCGTAGAGAATGTTCTCCCGGACCGTTCCTCCAAGAACAAGGGCATCCTGGAGCACCACCCCGATGAGGTTTCGAAGCGACGAGAGCTTGATCTTGCGGATATCTACCCCGTCGATTTCTATGCTCCCTGAGTCGGGGTCGTAGAAGCGGAGGAGGAGATTGATGATGGTGCTTTTTCCGGCTCCACTCGGGCCGACAATGCCTATTTTTTCACCTTTGCGAATCTCCAGGGAGAAGTTCTTCAGAATTTTCTCGCCCCGGTACGAGAAGGAAACATCTCGAAAGCGAATGGAATCCTTGAACTCCCTGAGTTCTATTCCATCCTCAAGATCGGGAACATTCGAGGTAGTATCCAAAAATTCAAAAATTCGCTCAAGGGATGCAAGCCCCTGCTGGAGGAGCTGGAAACCCGAGGAGAATCGGGACAACGGGGAGGAGGCAATGGCAAGGTATCCCAGAAAGGCGATGAGTTCCCCGGGGGTGAGAATACCCCGAATAACCTCTCTTCCCCCATACCAGATGACGGCCGTCACACCGCACGAAGCAACGAGTTCCACAAGGGGGTTGAAAAGGGCTTTGGCCTTTGCCTGCTTCATGGCAAGGTAGAAGTTCATCTCGTTCTCCTGCTCGAATTTCTCCACCTCGTAGCGCCCGCTCACGTACGACTGGATGACCTTGATGCCGGTTACCGTTCGTTCCACAAGAGAGGTCAAAGCGGCAACCCGGCTCTGGAGGAGGTGGGAAAAGTTCCGGATCCTTTTACCAAGGGCATCGACACAGAGCCCCACAAGGGGGAAAACAACGACCGAGAGAAGGGCGAGTTTCCAGTGAATGAAAAAGAGAAGCACGACAGAACCTACAAAAAGGAGCAAATCCATGAACATGGTAACGAAGGCACTGGAAAAGAAGTTCTGCAAGATCGCAATGTCGTTTGTCATTCGGGAGATGATTTCCCCCGGAGGATTCTCCTGGAAGAAGGCCACCGAGAGGTTGTGGAGGTGCTGGTAGAGCTCAGACCGGAGTCTTGTGATAACTCGAAATCCGGCAAGAGATACCCAGAAACTCTGCACGTATGACGCAACTCCCTTAATGAAGAAAATTCCAATTACCCCCAGGGCGATGAAAACAAGAAGTCTGAGGTCTTTGGCAATGAGGGCCCGGTCGATGGTATTCTGCACAAGCCAAGGCAGAGCAAGGTTAAGGAGCGCCCCAAGCACTGCAAGGAGCAATGCTCCAAGAACGTACTTCCAGTACGGGAGGAGGTACCGCAAAAGTCGCGCGAAATTTCCTCTACCCTTCATAGAGCTCCTCCAAAACGAGCTCCACAAGCTTTTCTGCTGCGCCCTTTGGAAAGTCCTCGAAAGACCAATCCGGTGGTTCGGCTGCAAGAAGCTCTTCCACTCTCTCTACGACCTCACTCACCGAGATATCCCCTTTGAGCTCAGGGAGAACCTCCCGCCCTGAGACCAGATTGGGAAGGCTCAGGAACTTCCGGGAGGAAACCATTCTCTCGAGAACCTTCTCTTTCAGTATTCTACCCCAAAGAGGTATTTTCCCCAAAATCTCCCCAAACCCCGTGACCGGGACCTCTGAAAGACCTTCCCTCCACAGAGGCACAAGGACAAGACCTCGCTTTCTCCGGTAGAAAATCTCAAGGTTATTCGATCCGGGAACGGTAACGACCACATCGGCAGCCTCGATGAGACGAGAGGTTTCCCCAAAGAAGGGCAGAAAGACCCGGGTGAGTTCCCCCAAGAAGGGTACTTTGCTTCTCTCGAGGAAACCGGGAAAGGCAAGAAGAAAGACTCCCGAAGGGAAGCGTACCACAAGTTCCTCTGCACAACGCAAGAAAAAGGGTAAAAGATAACGATACGCAAAGGGGCGACTTCCGGGTAAAAAGAGGAAACGAGGAGAACCGGGAGGAAGGTCCATGGATTCAGGGTGATGGTCCACAAAGGATTGCAGGAGATCCCCGAGGAAGATTTTCTCAGGAAAAGAAATGGCGTGGAAATCCCTCAAAAAGCGGGCGAGGTACCGATCAACCCCCCTCAAGCGGCGAGGGTATCCGTCGTAGACCCAAAGAGGGTACCGACTCCGCCGCTTCAGAAGACGGGCGTACAAGAGATCCCCTCCAAAGAAGAGGACAAGACCTCGAGGGGGAAAGCGAACCCTCCCTCTCCCGAGGCAAAAAGCCACCGTCTCACGAGGACTGAAAACCCTCTCCACAAGAGGCAAACTCCAAAGAGCGTCCTCTTCCCACCCGCTGCGAAATTGACACGGCGGAGCGAACACCCAAACCCTGAGAGAGGGAGAGGCTATCTCCAGAGCTTCAAGGAAAGGCACAAGCCAGTACGAGATCTCTCCGGGGCTGTTTGCCGTCACAAGGAGAAGGGGGCGATTACTGCAAGTAATGGGACACCACCTCAACCGTTCGCTCAAAGGTCCTTCCATCCCCCAATTGCTCCTTCAATTCCTCTGCCCAGAGGCTTGCCCTTCGAAAAGCCTCTGCATCGGAGAGCATACCCTGCATCGTCCTCCAGAGGGTTACAGGATTGAACGCACTTTGGATGAGCTCCGGCGCAATCACTCGCCCGAGGAGGATATTCGGAAGGCCAACGAATGAACCCCTAAGGAGCAGTTGCCCGAGGAGGAAGGTGATCCAGGAGGTCCGATACACGATGATTTGAGGGACACCCCCCAAGGCCACCTCAAGAGTGACCGTTCCGGAAACAGAAACGGCTAAAGCCGCATCCCCAAGGAGAGGGTAAAAAGCCTCCCAGTCCACGATATCAACGGGAAGGGAACCTCTTTCCCTTTCGAGAAACGACCGCAGAAATGGAGAGGCTGCAACAAGGACCAGGCGGTACTCCGAAAAGTACGCCCCGTACCGGGAGAGAAGTCCTCGAAGAACCGGAAAGAAGGATGCAATTTCGTTTCTTCGGCTCCCGGGAAGAAAAAGGAGCACCCGGGGATTGGGGTTTCTCGGAGGAATCTTCCCTTCCATGAGGGTTCGCAGGGGATGGCCAACCCAAATCGTCTTAGCCTTTCCACCCGCAAAGTACTTGCCCTCCCAAGGGAAAAAGTGAAGAATGT
>JACIZN010000031.1:16186-16764 GCA_014359405.1 Candidatus Caldatribacterium sp. | reverse complement strand
GCTCAATGCTCACCACGAAAGCCACGTAGAGGAGCGTGAAACGGAGGCTATTCCAGAAGCGAGGATCCCGAAGAAAGATATTCACAAAATTCTCAAGTCCCACGAATACGCGAGGAGCAGCAGTAGCAGCTTTCCAGCGATGAAAGCTCAAAGTTAGCGACCAGATAAGAGGAAAAACCGCCATGGCCACAAGGTACAAAAGCCCAGGAAGGAGAAAACCGAATTTGACAGCATCCCTCCTCACGTTTTTCACACTCCCTGAAAAATCACAAGGCCTGGGGGTTTCCCCAGGCCTTGTGGGCGCACGTCACTCAGCTGGAAGTCCAAGGGATTCCCGGTAGAGGGCCTTTTGTCTCTCCTTGCCATGAGCTTCAGTGATCTTGACCCACTCGTTGTAGATGGCGTCGCAGGCCTCCTTAGGTGCTTTTGTTCCCGAAAGTACCTCAGCAAGGTAAAGGTCAAGGTAATCGTAGTACTCGGCAGCTCCCGGGATACGGAGGTCGGTGATAGCCTTCGGATCCGAAAGAATGGTCTGGATTGTCTCCAGGTATTTTGTAACCGATTCCTTACCCCAGCCA
>JACIZN010000031.1:6086-16176 GCA_014359405.1 Candidatus Caldatribacterium sp. | reverse complement strand
CAGCCACCTTCAACCCATTTGTCGATATTCTTGAAATGAGAGAAGCGCCAGGGATTGGCTCCTGTGTACCCGTGGACACCACATACATCAAGGAGACTCCGCTCCGGAGCAGTGAAGTACGTGGCAAACTTGTAAGCAGGAACAGGGTTTTTGGAGAACTTGGAGATAGAGAATACCCATCCACCGAAGTTCAGGAAGTTCACCTGATTGTACCCTTCAATCCACTTCTTTGCCTTAAAGTCATAGGTCTTCATGGATCCAGGAAGTGGACCGTACCCGAGGAGTCCCTTCACCTTGCTTCCGTATTTCTCCGGAGACTGCTCGAGGATTCCAATATCACCCCAGTCAAGGGCAATAGCCGAGTTTCCCGAAACAAAGGCCTGGCGAAGCTCGCTATAGCCATAGCTCAAAAGACCCGGAGGAGCGAACTTGGTCAACCTCTGGATGACGTCCATTGCCTCGACCCATCCAGGGTTGTTCACCTGAGGCTCCATGGTATCGGGATCGAAGAAAGGAGAAACCCCAGGCTGAGCAGCGTACTGCATGGCAATATCAAGGTACGACCACATGGCCTGTGTTTTCCTCTGGGCAATGAAGGCGATACCGTATTCAACCTCTCCATCGTTGTCCCAGTCCCATCCGGTGAAGAACTCTGCTATGTCCATAATCTCTTCCCAGGATTTCGGAGGAATGTTGTATTCGTATCCGTACTTTTCCTTGAAACGCGCTCGGTAATCGGGATTTTCCAGAGCATCCTTCCGATAGTAGAGCATGTGGCAGTCACCATCGTAGGGCAACGCGTAGACCTTTCCACCCCAGGAAACAATGAGCTTAATCGCTGGTACGACATCATCCCAGTCGGGGTAGCCGTACTCCTCCATCAAATCTTCGAGGGGCAAAACCCACCCTCCACCCATAACGTCTCCTGCCCAGGTGGAAGGCCAGCAGATGAGATCGTACGCACCGGTTCCTGTGATGAAATCCGTCATCATTTTGTCGTACAAAGAAGCATATGGTACGACAACCATTTCAACCTTTGCTCCAGTGAGTGCTTCCCATTCCGGTTTCCACGACTCCACCACCGCAGAATGGGGATCGGTAATGAGTACGGTAATAGTCTGTCCCTTGAACTCTCCTGGCTGGGACTCCCAGGTCTGAGCAGTAGCGCAGGTCAACGCAGCAACAAGAAGGAGTACCAAAATCCCACACCAAAAACCAAACTTCCAACCCATGTGCAACCCCCCCCCTTGAATGGTTTGGTATCATCCTATCAGAGGAAAATAGAAGCTGTCAATGTTTACAGCATCTGTAATTCTGTGGTAAACTAACCTTTGAATGTTCTGGACGAAAGATGGAGGTGGACCAGAGTTGGCGTTGACGAAGGAACGAAAGAAGGAAATAATTGAGCAATTCAAGATCCACAGCTCAGACACAGGTTCCCCTGAGGTGCAGATTGCGCTCCTTACAGAGCGTATCCGAGAACTCACGGAGCATCTCAAGCAGCACCCCAAGGATTTCCATTCCCGAAGAGGTCTCTTCATCATGGTCGGCAGAAGAAGGAGACTTCTCAACTACTTGAAGAAGCACCATGTCGATCGATACTATGCAATTCTTGAAAAACTCGGTTTGAGGAGGTAAGGCCTTATTGTGTCATACCGGTGGGAGGTAGGTTTCGGAAGAGAAACACTCTACGTTGAAGCGGGAAAGTTCGCTCAGCAGGCTCATGGAGCGGTCACCGTTCGTTACGGGGACACGGTTGTCCTTGTGACCGCTACGATGTCCGATGAAGCTCGCGAGGAAGTAGATTTTACTCCACTCATTGTCGATTTTGAGGAGCGCTTTTACGCCGCAGGAAAAATACCCGGGGGTTTCATCAAAAGGGAGGGGAAACCTCGAGTTCCTGCCATCCTCAGTGCACGCCTCATCGACCGCTCCATTCGTCCCTTTTTTCCAAAGCTTCTGTACAACGATATTCAGGTCGTCGTTACTGTGCTTTCCGTTGACGAGAGCCATCCTCCTGATGTCATCTCAATCGTCGGGGCGTCTTTCGCTCTGGGTCTCTCTGAGATTCCTTTTGAAGGGCCTGTCGGAGCTTGTCGCATCGGCCTTCTGGGCAATGAACTCGTCGTCAACCCCACCCTCGAAGAACTCTCCACGAGCCGTCTCGACCTCATTGTGGCTGGGTCAGAACAGGGAATCGCAATGATTGAGGCTGGGGCAAAAGAAGTGGACGAGGATACAGTTGTCGCCGCTTTGAAGCTTGGGTACGAAGAAATTCTTAAAATGATTGCAACCCAAAAGGATATCTTTGCCTCCTTTGGGAAACCCAAACGAGAGATTGCGCTTCCTCCTTTCTGGGACGCCCTGCAGGCCTTCGTTGATGAGGAGTACCGGAAAGCCATCAGCCAGGTCATCACCATACCCGAGAAAAAAGCCCGGGAGAAAGAAATGAATGCTCTCTTCCAAAAGGCAAAGGAGGAAGTAGAAGCCCGCTTTGGAAACGCGGTGTTCCTTACACCCGTTTGGGATAGAGTCGTCAAGGAAGAAATAGAAAATCTCGTCTTTACCACGGGTCGCAGACAGGACGGTCGGGCTCCGCAGGAAATCCGTCCTGTTCACTGCGAAGTTGGGTGCCTTCCTCGTACTCACGGTTCAGCTCTCTTTGTTCGGGGACAGACACAGGCCTTGGTCATTACAACCCTTGGTGCTACAAGCGAGGAACAGAAGGTAGACGGCCTTCAGGAAGAGGAAGCCAAACGTTTCATGCTCCACTACAATTTCCCTCCGTACAGTACAGGAGAGGTCCGTCCAATGCGAGGTCCCGGGCGGAGAGAAATCGGTCACGGTGCCTTAGCGGAACGAGCCTTAGAATGCTTCATTCCCCCGGAGGATGAATTTCCCTACACCATCCGCGTTGTCTCCGAAATTTTAGAGTCCAATGGTTCCTCCTCGATGGCTACAGTATGTGGCGGGAGCCTTTCCTTAATGGACGCGGGGGTGCCCATCCGCTCGTCGTGTGCCGGACTCTCCATTGGCCTTCTCTTGAAAGACGGCAAGAAAGTGTTCCTGCGGGATATTATCGGCTCTGAAGACCACTATGGGGAAATGGACTTCAAGGTTGCAGGAAGTCGAAAGGGCATCACCGCCATTCAGCTTGACGTGAAGAACAAAGGACTGAGTTGGGAAATACTTGCAGAGGCTTTGCAGGAAGCCAAGGAAGGACGCATGCATATCCTCAACATTATGGATTCAGTCCTTGACAAACCGCGGAGTTCAATCTCCCCATATGCTCCTCGAATTGGCATCGTGGAGATTAACCCTGATCGGATTGGTGCTCTCATCGGTCCAGGCGGGAAGATCATCAAACGAATTGTCGAAGAGGCGGGCGTGACCATTGACATCAAGGAAAACGGGAAGGTTCTTGTTTTCTCTCGAACCGAGGAAGGAAAAGAAAAAGCCATCGAGATGATTCGAAACGTAACCCAGGATGTTGAGGTCGGAAAAATCTATCTCGGCAAGGTGACAAGGATTGCCGATTTCGGCGCTTTTGTAGAAATATTCCCTGGTCGAGAAGGTCTGTGCCATATCTCGCAGCTTTCTTTTGAGCGCATTCGGAGAGTGGAGGACTTTGTGAAACCAGGGGAGGATCTCCTCGTCAAAGTCATCGGTATCGACTCTCTCGGCCGTATCACCTTAAGCCACAAGGAGGCTATTGCAGCAGTTTCCCCGCCGAAGGAAACAAAGACTCCCCAGCGAAAGAGATGAAATGGAAACAAGAAAGAGACTTCTTGTCCTCTCGATTTTAGTCCTTACAGCGGTCTACCTTCTTCTTGCACTTTTTTCCCAAAGGACGGGGGAAGTCGGAGCGCTCCTTCGGCGAGGAGCGCTCTGGACTTTCGGCATCGGGGCTTATCTTTTGCCCTTTTTTCTTGGCCTTGTGACGTACGAGCTCGCTTTCTTCCATCCCGCGAAACGGTACCGTTTCGCGGGAAGAATCATTGGCACATCCTTGTGGTTTTTTGTATTTCTCGTTTTGAGTGAGCGGGAAGCCTCTCAAAGAAGCATAGTACTCCCCACAGGAAGGGTGGGGGGAGTAGCTGGAGCACAGCTTCTTGGCTTTCTCGAGAAATACTTCGGCGATGTGGGGATGCTCCTTTTCCTCTTCCTTACGGCTTTCCTTGGTACCTACCTCATAAGCGAAGGGAGACTTCTCCGCAGGATCGTTTCCCTTTTCCATCATCGAGATACAGAATCCGAGCCCCAAGAACCTCTTCAGCCGCCGCTACCTCAAGAGGAAAAGAGGGCAGAAATTGTTGAGACTTTCACCCTTTCAACCCTTGAGGAACCTCCAAGAAAAAGAAGAGCGAGTTCTCCAAGAAGTAAGGTGAAATCAGTTCCCCAAAACGAGACAAGCAACTCCTGGACTCTCCCTTCCCCGAAACTCCTTGATCCACCACCTGCCAAGCGGGGAGAGAAAACCCGTCGGGAAATCGAGGAAGAAATTGCAAAGCTCGAGCAAACTCTTGCCGAATTCGGAGTATCGGGGCGAGTCATTCACGTTCAGGTCGGCCCAACGGTTACCCGCTATGAATTCCAGCCCGCCCCGGGAATCAAGGTGAATAAGATTGTGAGTCTCTCCAACGACATTGCTTTAGCCTTTGCTGTAGCAGCAGTACGTATAGAAGCCCCAATCCCTGGCAAAGCTGCCGTAGGGATTGAGATTCCCAATCGACACAAGGAGATCGTTACGCTGCGTGAACTCCTTGAAACGGAGGAATTCGCCAACCACCCTTCGCCTCTTCTTCTTGCTCTGGGAAAAGATGTCGGAGGAAAACCCATTCTCTGGGACCTTCGGGACATGCCTCATCTCCTCATCGCAGGTGCCACAGGATCGGGAAAGAGTGTCTGCATCAATGCGCTCCTTGGGAGCCTTTTGTACCGGGCAGACCCGTCGTGCCTTCGTATCGTTCTCATCGACCCAAAAAGAGTTGAGCTCTCGCTGTACGCTGGAGTACCTCACCTCTGTGCCCCGGTTATCTCTGAGGTTCGTCTTGCGGTACGTCTCCTTAAGTGGCTCTGCCGAGAGATGGACACGCGGTACGAGTTCCTCTCAGAACTCTCCTGTCGAAACATTGAGGAGTACAATCGCATTGCAAGAAGTGAGGAGAAGCTTCCCTACATTGTTGTCGTTATTGACGAGCTTGCCGACCTTATGATGACCGCCCCAGGTGACGTCGAAACGTACATCTGCCGCCTTGCCCAAATGGCAAGGGCAGTGGGCATTCACCTCATTGTGGCAACGCAACGGCCCTCTGTTGATGTCATCACCGGTCTCATCAAAGCAAATTTTCCTTCCCGTCTGGCCTTTGCCGTTTCCTCTCAGGTAGACTCCCGGACGATTCTCGACGGTCCAGGAGCAGAAAAGCTTCTGGGAAATGGAGACATGCTCTTTGCCCCCCTTGGAGTGAGTAAACCCATACGTGGTCAGGGGGCCTTTATCCGGACTGAAGAGACCAAAAGAATCGTGGAGCACTGGATGGGCCAGAAAGGACCCATTCCATACCCTCTCGAGTTCACTCCCCAGGAGGAAACAAGTGCCCTTCAAGAAGAGGATAGTGAGGAAGATGAACTCTACGAAGAAGCGGTGCGCATCGTTGTGGAAACTGGAAAAGCTTCGACTTCTCTTCTCCAAAGAAGACTCCGGATAGGATTCAACCGAGCCGCGCGGCTCATTGAGCGTATGGAGAGGGAGGGTATTGTCGGGCCGTATGAGGGGAGCAAGCCTCGGAAGGTCATCGCGAAGCGGGGGGAAAGAGGTGGAGAGCTTTAATCGGGAGGTAGCAAAAGAGGTTGGAAGCTTCCTGCGGCGTACCCGAGAGGAAAAGGGTATACCCCTTGAAAAGGTCGAGGCGGCAACTTTCATTTCCGCACGTTTCCTCCAGGCTCTTGAGGAAGGGGCGTGGGAAAGCCTTCCTGGAAAGACTTACGTCCTTGGGTATGTTAAAATCTATGCTCGTTTCCTGGGACTCAATCAGGAAGAGGCCAGTGCCCTCGCCCAGAGGGCGTATGAGGAAAAACGGAGACATTCCGAGAGGAGCGAAGAAACCCCTGAGAAACCAAAGAGGAAAAGAGGAAAGAGAGTACTTCTTGGAGTCCTTGTCTTCCTCGTAATACTCTGCAGCGTGATTCTCGTCGTCTTTTTCACCCCCCTTTTCCCCTGGAAGGAGGAATCAAGCCAAAATACTGAAATGACAGCAGTAGAGCTCTCACCCTCCCCGGTTCTCGAAAGCCCAACGCCACCTTCCTTTGCCGTTGTGCTTCGCCTCGAAGCTGAAAAACCGGCTTGGATCGAAGCTACATCTCTGGGGAAGACACTCTTTTCGGGCATTCTCGTCCCAGGTAAGACGTACATCTTTAAAAGTGAAGGGCCAATTGAGCTTTCTGGAGACGGGGGTAACTCCGTCCGAGTGTGGCTCAATGGGGAAGAGAGGGGGTATCTTGCTCAGGACTCGGGTTCCTTTCAAGAGACTTTCACCCCATGAAGCGCATTTCTTTCATAACCCTTGGCTGCAACAAGAATCTCGTGGACTCTGAAGTGGCACTGGGTAATCTCCTCGTTCACGGGTACAACTGCATAGTACCCCCTGAGGAAGCAGAGTGGGTATTTCTGAACACCTGCGCTTTTATCCGGCCTTCTTGCGAGGAAGCGGAGGCATGGATTGAAAAACTCATTGCCCTCAAAAGGAAAGATCCCCGCAAGAAAATTGTCGTTTTAGGATGCTACGTCGAGCGCTTCCGCGAAAAGGCCTTTTCCAGGTACCAGGAGGTCGACTACTGGGTCGGGGTTCACGATGTCCTCCGTCTTCCCGAAATCCTCTCAAGCAAGAGAAAAGGCGTTTTCATGGATTCGCCTCCCTCAATATACACCCACCAAAGCCCCCGTCTCCTCTCTACACCACCTCACTACGCCTACGTGAAGATTGCCGAAGGGTGTCCTCATCGGTGCAGCTTCTGCCTCATCCCTTCCATCCGAGGACCACTCCGAAGCCGATCCATTGATTCCGTTGTCGCGGAAGTCCGCTCTCTCCAGGAAAGGGGAGTGCAGGAAATCATTCTCGTCGCCCAGGATCTCACCTCCTACGGTCTTGATTTGTACCGGAAACGGAGCCTTCCAGACCTCCTCAGGGCCTTAGCTTTGGAGCTCCAGGAAGGAATTTGGGTACGACTCCTGTACCTTTCCCCGGAGGGAATAAACGATGAACTCATCGAGGTCGTTGCCTCCATTCCTCAGATCGTCAAATACCTTGATATTCCCCTGCAGCACGTTGAACCCTTCATTCTCCAGCGAATGCACCGTTTCTCTCATTTCGAGGAGATTCGGAAAAGACTCGAGAAATTACGGGAACGCATACCCGGTGTCGCAATCCGTACGACCTTTATTGTCGGTTTCCCTGGAGAAGAAGAAAAACACTTCCAGAGTCTTCTCCATTTTGTGGAAGAATTCCAATTCGAGCGGATGGGAGCTTTCAAGTACTCCGACGAAGAGGGAACAGCTTCGTTCCTCCTCAAGCCAAAGGTTCCAGAAGAGGTAAAAGAGAAGCGCTACAGCTACCTCATGGAAGTTCAAAAGAACGTCATGGAGCGGTTTCACCAATCGCTCCAGGGTAAGGTCCTTGAGGTTCTCCTCGAGGAGGGACCCTTAAAGGACGCCCAGGGAACGTTCTTCATCGGAAGAACCCAAAAGGATGCTCCAGAAGTAGATTGCCAGGTTAAAGTGTACCTTTCACGAGGAAAGCGCGGCAGTCTCAAGAGAGGACGGAAGTGCTACGTGCGTGTTACCCGGACTTCGGCTTATGAGGTGGAGGGAGAAGCGCTGTGCATGCAGGAATCCTCTGTGTAGGAACAGAGCTTGTCACCGGAGTGGTGCGGGATGTGAATTCCGCCTTCCTTGTGGAGAAGCTTTTAAAGAAGGGCATCTTTCCAAAGTGGGTCCTTTTTGTCCCTGACGAAATCGATGAAATCGCGGCGTGTATTCGCTTCTTAATGGAACGAAAAGCGGATTTCCTCTTTGTCGTTGGGGGCCTCGGTCCAACAGCGGATGACCTTACCCGAGAAGGAATTGCCCAAGCCCTGGGGTTACCTCTGTGCTTTTCTGAGGAAGCATGGGAAGGCATCCGTCGTTTCTACCTTCGTCTCCGAGGAGTTGAGCCCCCAGAGAACAACAAAAGGCAAGCCCTTGTTCCTAAGGGTGCTTCCTTCATTCCCAATGAGGCGGGAACGGCTCCCGCTCTTTTTCTCGATGGCACTCCCAAGATTTTTGTCCTTCCTGGTGTTCCAAGAGAGGTAGAATTCTTCTGGCATCGTCTTGAGGAAAAAATTCCAAACTTCCCAGGCGGTATTTACCGGAGTAAAACCTTGAAGTTCTGCGGTATTGGAGAGTCGCAGCTTGAGGAACGAATACGTCCTCTCCTTGGAGAACTCCCTGCGAGTTTACGTTTTTCGTTCCTTCCAAATTATGGCGAAGTGTGGTTCTTCCTCTACGGCCAGGGGGTGCCTCCTGAAGATAGAGCAAAGGGAGAGGCAGTCCTTGAGAAGGTAAAGAGCATCCTCTCCCCCTATCTCTTTTCAGAGTACGGCGAGACGCTGGAAGAAGCAGTGGGAAAACTCCTCCTCGAGCAAGGATTAAAGGTGGCCATAGCGGAATCGTGCACCGGGGGACTCGTGGGAAGCAGGATAACAGACATCCCCGGGAGCTCTCAGTACTTTGACCGGGGATACATCGTGTACAGTAACAGGGCAAAGATGAGTGACCTTGGGGTCCCAGAGGATGTTCTCAACCGTTTCGGGGCGGTGAGTGAAGAGACGGCACGGCGCCTCGCAGAGGGCGTACGGAAAAAAGCCGAAGTCCACATTGGCCTTGGCATTACGGGTATCGCAGGACCAGGAGGAGGAAGTCCCGATAAACCTGTGGGGCTCGTATACATCGGGGTGAGTGATGGCGCAAGGACAGAAGTACGGAGGTTCCAGTTCGGTGGTGACCGGTCAATGAACAAGAGATTCTTTTCTCAGGCTGCTCTGACGATGCTCTTCAACTTCCTCAGAAAGGTGTGAAAGAATGGCCCTTCGGGCATTCATAGCCTTGGACCTTCCCGAGGAAGCAAAGAACGTTCTCTTTCGTTTTGTGGAAAAGGAGAGGGTAAAGTATCCTCAGGGGAAATGGGTACGCAAGGAACATTTCCACATCACCCTGGCGTTTTTCCCGGCACTTCCCGAGCACCATGTGAAGGACATCCAGAATCTCCTCGAGGAATTGAGCACCTCGTTCCCTCCGTACCATGCCTATCTCAGAGAATTGGGAACCTTCCCGTCCTGGCAACGGGTAAGGGTTCTCTGGATGGGTCTTGACGAAGAAGGGAAAAGGAGGACCAGGAACCTGGCGGAAGCGGTCTTTCTGGGGCTTCGGGCCATAGGTATCCCTTGCGAGGAGGAGAAAGGAGAATTCGTGCCCCATGTGACCCTTGCCCGCTTCAGGGTTCCTTTAAGACTTGAGCGCACCTCTTTCTCAGACTGGTCGCCACTCCCTATCACTCTTGGGGAGATAGGGTTTTTTGAAAGCATACTCAAGCCCTCTGGCCCGGTGTACAGAAAACTCGTGTACATTCCGTTAAAGGGGTGAAAGAAAATGGGTGAGGAGAAGCTCGAAAGCATTAAGCAGGCTATAAGCATCATAGAGCGGAGATACGGAAAAGGGGCAATCATGTTCCTCTCACAGAATGTACTGACCACGGATATCGAGGTGATCAAAACAGGGTCTGTTCTCCTCAACATTGCCCTTGGTGTTGGCGGTTTCCCAAGGGGACGAGTTGTGGAAATATTTGGACCAGAAGCTTCGGGGAAAACGACCATCGCTCTCTATGCCATTGCGGAAGCACAGAAAAAGGGAGGCATTGCAGCTTTCGTTGATGCGGAACACGCCTTAGACCCCAACTATGCGAGCAAAATAGGTGTTCAAATAGACAAGCTCCTCATCTCCCAGCCAACCACCGCAGAAGAAGCGCTGGACATTGTGGATACCCTTGTGCGAAGTGGA
>JACIZN010000031.1:0-6076 GCA_014359405.1 Candidatus Caldatribacterium sp. | reverse complement strand
CGTGCCCCGCAGATGGAGCTTGAGGGAGGTATCGGTGAACCAACGGTGGGTCTCCAAGCTCGGCTCATGTCCCAGGCTCTCCGCCGGCTTACAGGGTACATCAGTAAGACGAAAACCGTAGCCATTTTCGTGAACCAACTCCGGGAGAAAATTGGCATGAATTACGGCTCTTCGGAAACAACCCCTGGAGGAAGGGCTCTCAAGTTCTACGCCTCGGTGAGACTCGATGTCCGAAGAAAGGACTACATTCGGATTGGAGGAAATGAGCAGCAAATTGTCGGAGCCTGGACAAAGGTACGGGTCGTAAAGAACAAGCTCGCCGCTCCTTTCAAAGAAGCTGCTCTTGAGCTCTTCTATGGCGAGGGGATTTCAAAAGAAGGTGAGATTCTCAGCCTGGGAGAGGATGCAGGGGTGGTGAAGCGCTCTGGAAGCTGGTACTCCTTCGGAGAATACCGACTGGGGCAGGGGAGAGAGGGAGCACGGCAGTTCCTGAAGGAAAATCCCGAAATTGCTCAGAAAATTCTCCTCACCGCCTTGGAGAAGATGGGCCTTGACCCGAAAATTGCCCTTAACGATTGAAGGCGCATTGCAGCGAGGGTTTGCTCTCCTCTCAAGGAGAATGTACACTACTTGGGAGCTCCGAGGAAAACTCCAGAAAGAGGGTTTTCCAAAGGAGGTAGTTGAGGAGGCCTTGGCGTTCCTCTCAGAGCGAGGATACCTCAACGACCGGTTGTACGCAAGTACGTACATCGAGGAGAAGCGGCAGGTAGCCCCCAGGGGGTACTTTGCCTTCTACCACGAGCTAAAAAGCCGGGGCATTCCCTCAGAACTTCTGAGCGAACTCCGGGACATGTATCCCCTTGAGGCCGAGGTCGAAGACGCGAAGGGGCTCCTCTTGCGCTGGGGAGTGAAAGAGAAGGAAAAGCTCTGGCAGCGTCTTTTGAGAAGAGGCTTTTCCCACGAAGCCATCGAGCGAGCTATCCTTGACTTGCGCAATTCCGGCGATTAGAATATTTCCAAGCTTGGCTCGCACATTGAAAAGTGAATAAGGGGTGAATCCAGCCTATGGGGCCAATATACATCTTCTTAGGGTTGGCAATAGGGTTCGTAGCAGGGATATTCTTTGTAACCCTGCAGCTTGCAAGACAGAAGGAGAACGCGCGGCTTCAGGCACAAAAGATGGTTGAAGAAGCCGCTCGCCAAGCAGAGAATCTCAAGAAAGAGGCACTCCTCTCGGGCCGAGAGGAGGTTCTCCGGGAAAAGCAGGCGCTCGAAGAGGAAATCCAGAAGAAGCGAAAGGAGCTTCAGAACCTTGAAAATCGCCTGCTCAGGCGTGAGGAAATCCTCGAACGCCGGATGGAACAGCTTGAGAAATCCGAAAACGCACTTCGGAAGGCTCAGGAAGCTCTGGAACAGGAGAGAAAAGAAGTAGAACTCATGAAAGCAAGAGAGGATCAAGAGCTTTCTCGCATCGCAGGACTCTCCGTTGAAGACGCCCGACGAGAACTCTTAGAACGTGTAGAGAAGACTCTCGAATACGAGATTGGGCTGCGCGTCAAAGAAGCAGAAGAACGGGCAAAGAAAGAAGCCGAAAAGGTGGCAAGAGACATCGTGGGTCAGGCCATTCAACGGTACGCAGCGGATTTCACCGTTGAGAGTACTGTTTCGGTTGTAACTCTCCCCAATGATGAGATGAAGGGACGTATCATAGGTCGGGAAGGGAGGAACATCCGCACTTTCGAGATGATGACCGGAGTTGACCTCATCATAGATGATACACCAGAGGCCGTTATCATATCATGCTTTGATCCGATACGGAGGGAAGTTGCCCGTATTGCTCTGGAGAAGCTCATCATGGATGGTCGCATCCACCCGGCACGTATCGAGGAGCTCATTGAGAAGGCAAAGGCTCAAGTTGAGGAGAAGATTCTTCAGGAAGGAGAACAGGCGCTCTTTGATACGGGAATCAAAAACGTTCATCCAGAAGTCGTAAAGCTTCTTGGGAAGCTCTACTTCCGCACGAGCTATGGGCAGAACGTCCTCCAGCACGCCAAGGAGGTTGCACACTTTGCAGGTATGATGGCAAGTGAAATCGGTGCCAATGTGTACATCGCAAAAAGAGCAGGACTCCTCCATGACATTGGGAAAGCACTGGACCATGAAGTGGAAGGACCTCACGCGAAAATCGGAGCAGAACTCCTTGGAAAATACGGAGAAAAGTGGGAAGTTATTCACGCAGTGGAAGCCCATCATGGGGATACCGAACCTCAAACCATCGAAGCAGTACTCGTGCAAGCGGCAGACGCCATATCTGCTTCACGTCCTGGAGCACGGAGGGAGAGTCTTGAAGCGTACATCAAGCGCCTGGAGCGCTTGGAGAAGATCGCCGACTCTTTCGAAGGCGTTGAGAAAGCTTATGCCATCCAGGCAGGACGAGAGGTTCGTATCATCGTGAAACCGGACCGTATCGATGATGCTCAAGCAGCAAAGCTTGCCTGGGATGTGGCAAAAAGAATTGAGAAAGAGCTCGAGTACCCTGGGCAGATCAAGGTGACGGTCATCCGAGAAACACGGGCTATAGAGTACGCAAAGTAGGAGGATGAAGGTCTTTGAGATTCCTCATCGTAGGCGACGTTGTAGGAAAACCTGGAAGACGGGTACTTCGAGAGAAGCTTCCACTCCTTAAGGAAGAGCTTCAGATTGATGCCGTCATCGTCAACGGGGAGAACGCTGCTGGTGGTCTGGGCATCACGCCGGAGGTCTGTGAGGAAATTTTCAGTTACGGGGCGGATGTGGTCACAAGCGGCAACCATATCTGGGATAAGAAGGAGATTCTTGGGTACATTGACCGGGAACCCCGTCTCCTTCGTCCCCTGAATTACCCAGAAGGTGTTCCAGGGAGGGGATCTCTTGTCCTTGAGAAGGAGGGGAGGATTTGGGCAGTTGTGAATCTCAGTGGTCGTGTGTTCATGCCTCCTTTGGATTGTCCCTTCCGCAGGATTGAACAAGAGCTCAAACTTCTCCGGGAACAGACGAACATTATTCTCGTGGATTTCCATGCGGAAGCTTCGTCCGAGAAGATAGCCATGGGTT
This sequence comes from Candidatus Caldatribacterium sp., assembly GCA_014359405.1. NCBI lineage: Bacteria > Pseudomonadati > Atribacterota > Atribacteria > Atribacterales > Candidatus Caldatribacteriaceae > Candidatus Caldatribacterium > Candidatus Caldatribacterium oleiphilum. Next base: position 2,983 of record JACIZN010000031.1, on the reverse strand, counting down.
GGTTCCTGGACGGGAAAGTTTCCTGCGTCTTTGGAACTCACACCCACGTGGCTACGGCGGATGAGCGTATCCTCCCCCAGGGAACGGCTTACATTACGGATATCGGCATGACGGGAGCTCATGACTCGGTCATCGGCATCGAAGTAGCAGATATCGTCGGAAGGTTCCTTACGCAACTACCAGTGAAGTACCGGGTGGCCAAAGAAAATGTGAAACTCAACGGGATTGTCGTGGAGGTGGATGACACTACAGGGAAAGCACGGGAAATCTTTCGCCTCTCTGTACCTCTTGCGGAGCACGTTTGAGTACACGATGGAGAATGGAGAGTGAAAGGGGGAGTTGAGATGGACGTTCTTAAGGTTTCTTCAAAGTCAAATCCCAACGCTGTTGCCGGTGCCTTAGCAGGTGCAATCCGAGAGAAGGGAATGGCTGAAATACAAGCCATCGGGGCAGGGGCAGTGAACCAGGCAATTAAGGCCATTGCCATCGCACGAGGGTACGTCGCCCCAAGCGGTATTGACCTTGTATGCATCCCTGCCTTCACCGATGTGACGATTGACGGAGAAGAGCGTACCGCTATTAAACTCATTGTGAAGCCCCGGAATGATTAACTGAAAAGAAAGCCTGTTTCCGCAAGGGAAACAGGCTTTCTTTTTCTTGGGTCGGGAATAAGGAAATACCCGCTTTTTGTTGTCCTTGTGGGGGTATGGAGGAGAAGTTTTCTTTTGCCCTGGTGACCTTTGGGTGCCAGATGAACAAAAGCCGTTCGGAACACCTTTCGTACCTCTTCCTCAAAGAAGGATTCCTTGAGGCCCAAGAGGAAGAGGAGGCGGATGTCATTGTCTTCAATACCTGTGCAGTTCGAGAACATGCGGTGGCAAAAGCTTTGGGAGTGATCTCCCATCTCTACCACGCTAACCTCGCTAAGAAGGGAAAGCCACCCACTATTGTCCTCTGCGGTTGCATGGGCGAACTTTTGCGGGAGAAGCTCCTTGAACGCATTCCCTACGTGAACGTCCTCACGGGAACGCACGACTTTGATTCCATTCCCCACCTTGTGCGAGAGGCCATCACGAAGGGAGAACGAAGGATTTCCTTTTCTTCGCCGCCTCAGATGCCCTTCCTTGAGCAGGGGTACAAGCGGGAAGGGAGATTTTCTGCGTACCTCCCAATCACCTATGGGTGCGATAACTTTTGCAGCTACTGTGTGGTTCCGTACACCACGGGTCCCCAGAGAAGTAAACCCAGGGAACTTGTTCTCGAAGAGCTTGCTGGTATCCTTGGAGAGGGGTTCCGCGAGGTCACGCTCCTTGGCCAAAACGTGAACACCTATGGAAAGGACTTTGGCAAACCGCACGCCTTCGAAGAACTCCTCGAAGGCATCGAGCGGCGTTTTGGGAAAGAAAAGGTCTGGATTCGCTTCATCACTTCCCACCCGCGGGACATGCGCAGAGGAATCGTAGAAATTGTCCGAGGAAGCCGCATCTTCTGTCCGTACTTCCACCTCCCTCTTCAAGCAGGTTCAAGTAGAATTCTCCACCTCATGAACCGAGGGTACACCAAAGAACAGTATCTTGATATTGCTCTCTTCATCCGCGAGCATATTCCCGAGGCTACCATCGGTACAGATATTATCGTGGGTTTTCCTACAGAAACCGATGCAGATTTCACGGAGACCCTTGAGGTTGTGGAGAAGGTTCAATTCGAAATCGCATACACCTACGCCTATTCCCCTCGTCCTCGCACAAAAGCGGCAGAATTCGAGGACGATGTCCCTCAGGAAGTGAAGAAAAAGCGACTTGCAGTACTCAGCGCAGCTCTCCGGGGGGCATACTTCAGTCGCCTTTCTTTCCATGAAGGCCGGGAAACGGAAGTTCTTCTCGTGGAGGAGAGGAAAGGTCTCTTCCTTGGGCGAACGAGAGAGAATCTCAATGTTATCGTGTACCCAAAGGAAGGGCTTCAACTAGGAGACTTCTGCACTGTACGTCTTGCAAGGAACTTTGAAGGAAAGCTCGTTGGAAATGTCAAAGAATGCTAACCCCGTTCTCTGTATCCTCGGGCCCACGGGAAGCGGGAAAACCGCAGTCTCCATTGAACTTGCAGAACACCTGCCGCAGGTAGAAATCATCTCGGCAGATTCCTTAGCGGTGTACAGGTACCTCGATATTGGAACTGCCAAACCACCCAAAGAGGTGCGAGCACGTATTCTACACCACCTTGTTGATTTCCTTGACCCCAGAGAACGGTGGAGTGCCCACGACTTCAAAAAAGAGGCGCTCCGCCTTTTATACGAGATGAGCCTCCGAAATTCCTTCCCCATTATCGTGGGTGGAACAGCATTCTACCTCGATGCCCTGCTGCGGAGCACTCCCAATTTGGGAGCACCAGGAGACGAACGCCTCCGGCACATCCTCGGGAAGATGAAAAATGAGCAACTCTTTGCTCTCCTTGCGCACATTGACCCTCACCGAGCCATGCAGATTGGCAGAAACGACCGAAAAAGGCTTATCCGTGCCTTGGAAATATTCTTAGCCACAGGCAGAATACCTTCCGAAAAGAGGGAGCATGGTAAAAAACCCCAGAGGTTCCGGTACCTTCTTGTGGGAATTGCCTGGGAGAAGAGTGAGCTTGAGAAGAGGATCCGGGAGAGAGTAGAGGACATGTTTTGCATGGGCATCGTGGAGGAGGTGGTTCACCTTTTCCGCCTCGGGTACCGTCTTCCTCTTCCGGCCCTCGAAAACTTCACGTACCGTCCGATTGTGGCCCTCCTTGAAGGGAAATGTTCTCTCCCTGAAGCGAAAGAAGCAGTTATTCGGGGGACAATGCTCTTTGTGAAAAGACAAATGAACTGGTTTCGAAAAATGCCAATTGTGTGGTTTTCCCCGGAAAAGGGGGGCCTTGGAAAGGTCACAAGAGAAATTCTCCACTTTGTGAGAACTCAGATTGATGGGGGATGAGCATGGAGGAAAAGAGAGAAGCACCT
>JACIZN010000030.1:14950-16797 GCA_014359405.1 Candidatus Caldatribacterium sp. | reverse complement strand
GTGGTTCTTCGCCGCCGTATCCTCGACTCCCCGGGCCAGAGTGGTGAAAAAGGGATTGGTGATGTCGGTGATGACAAGGCCGATGGTCTTTGTCTTCTGCAGGGCAAAGCTCCTCGCAAGAGAATTGGGGACGTACCCGAGCTCCTCTATGGCCTGCAGGACTCGAGCGCGGGTTTCAGGTTTCACCCCCCGCCGCCCATTAATGACCCGGGAGACCGTCATCGGTGAGACTCCGGCTCTTTTCGCAACGTCACGGATGGTGAGCATAACCCATTCTGCACACTTTTTTGTTACCGGTAACACATTATACTCCAAAAAATGGAGGAAGAGCAACTCCTGGAAAAGACAATTCTAAGGAGGCGTTGCGAATTTCCAGAGTACCGCCATAAGCCGACTTTTCCTTGCCATGTACATCGAGCGCCATTTCGGGTACAATAGGAGAAGAAAGGAGGCGGAACCGTGAACGAAGAGTATCGGGAAATCCCAGAGTCCGAGGTTACCCAGGAAACCCCTGAGGTCCTTGGGGAAATCATCATCGCCCCGGATATCATCGCTACCCTCGCGGCCATAACCACCATGAAGATTCCGGGAGTCACAGGGATGGCCGGGGTCCCGGCGGCATCCCTGAGTGCCCTCATCGGGAAGCGGGAACTCAACAAAGGCGTCAAGGTGGAGGTCAAGGACAAAACTGTACACCTTGAGATTGCGATTGTGGCCGATATCGACTCGGTGCTCATCGATGTGGCCCGAAAGGTTCAAAAAGAGGTGAAAAAAGTCGTCGAGACGAAGACAGGCATGAACGTCACCCGGGTCGATGTGAACATCCGGGATGTCTCGTACCGGGAAGAGCCAAAGGAAGAAACCCCGTCCGCTTAAAAAGTAATCCGGTCGCGGAATTTCTCAAGCGTCTTCGGTCCGATGCCCTTGATCTTGAGAAGGTCCTCAGGGCTTTTGAAAGGGCCGTGAGCCTCTCGGTACTCAACGATGCGCTGCGCAAGGACCTCGCCTATCCCCGGTAGCGTCTCGAGTTCTTCCGGGGAGGCCGTGTTCACGTTTACAAGAGAGACTCCCAGAGGAGGAGATAGCGAAAAGGGAGAAGAAGGAGATCCGCTTGTCCTTTCGGGGCGAGGGAGGGCAGGGATAACGATTTTTTGCCCGTCGTAGAGGGGAGCCGCAAGGTTCAGCCCCCGCAAATCCGCATCTGCCTTTGCCCCTCCGGCACGCTCAAGAAGCTCAAAAAGGCGCGTTCCTTCGGGTACCTCGTAGACTCCAGGATGCTCTACCGCCCCCTCAATCTGGACGATGAGAGGGACGGCACTGTGTCCTTTAGGGCGGTTCACCCACCACACAATCCCCACAAAGAGAAACGCCCCCAAGGAGGCGCAGAGGGCAAGAATCTTCTCCCGCCTTGAGAGTGGCATCATACGACGATGTTCACGAGCTTGTCCGGAACGTAGATGTACTTCTTCAGGGGTTTCCCATCAAGCCACTGCCTGATGCGTTCATCCTGGAGAGCGCGCTCGAGAACCTCCTTCTCCTCAAGGCCCCGAGGTACAACCACTTTCCCTCGAACCCGGCCGTTCACCTGGACGACAATCTCCACCACATCCTCTTCGAGCTTCTCCGGGTCGTACGCCGGCCAGGGGGCTTTTGAGAGGTACGCTTCCCCACCCAAGAGCTCCCAGAGTTCCTCGGTGATGTGGGGCGCAATGGGGTTGAGGAGGGACACAAGGGTCCGCATGGCAGAAAGGAGGAGCTCTCTATCTTTGGGATGCACCCCTTTTTCTCCCACAAAACGCAGGTACTCGGCAAGGTCGTTCAAGAGCTCCATCATGGCGCTTATTGCC
>JACIZN010000030.1:0-14940 GCA_014359405.1 Candidatus Caldatribacterium sp. | reverse complement strand
AAGTGGAACCTTTCGGTAATGTCCGTGTCCACCTTGAAAATGGTCTGGTGGATTCGCCGCTCAAGACGGGTGTACGCCTTTTCATCAAAGGGTGCATCTTCCTGGGGCGCAAGGGCGAGAATGTCCTGGGCCACCCGCCACACCCGGTTCAGGAAACGGAAGGCTCCTTCCACTCCCCGGTCGGACCACTCCATATCGAGTTCCGGCGGACCGGCAAAGAGGATGAAGACCCGAACGGTGTCGGCCCCGAACTTCTCGATGATTTCCCGAGGACTCACGGTGTTCCCCTTGGACTTCGACATCTTGGCTCCGTCTTTTGTAACCATCCCCTGGGCAAAAAGATTTGTGAAGGGCTCGCGGAACTTCACAAGACCAAGATCATGCAGGACTTTGGTGAAGAACCGGGCGTACAAAAGGTGGAGAATCGCATGCTCCACCCCGCCAATGTACTGGTCGACGGGCATCCAGTAGTCGACGTCCTTCTCCTCGAAAGGCTTATCCTGAGCCCATGGAGAACAGTACCGGAGGTAGTACCAGGAGGAGCACACGAAGGTATCCATGGTATCGGTCTCCCGCTTTGCCTTTCCGCCGCAGCGGGGGCAGGTCGTGTTCACGAACTCCTCGCAGCGGGCAAGGGGCGAAGGACCGGTGGGAAGGAAATCGACGTTCGGAGGCAGAAGAACCGGCAAATCCTCTTCAGGAACCGGAACCTCCCCGCAGCGTTCGCAGTAGACAATGGGAATCGGAGCTCCCCAGTACCGCTGCCTCGAGATGAGCCAGTCCCGGAGACGGTACGATACTGCTCTCTTCCCAATGCCTTTCTCTTCGAGGAAGGCAATGACTTTTTCCTTGCCCTCTTCCGAGGGAAGGCCGCTGAAGGGTCCGGAGTTCACCATAATACCGGGCTCGGTGTAGCAATCTTCTGCCGAACCTTCAGGGGGCGCAATGACTTGTCGGATGGGAAGGCCGTACTTTTTCGCAAACTGCCAGTCCCGCTCATCGTGCGCCGGGACGGCCATGACTGCGCCAGTTCCGTACTCAAGGAGGACGTAATCGGCGATCCAGATGGGAATCCGTTCTCCATTGACCGGGTTCACAGCTTCCCGTCCAATGTACATGCCTTCCTTCTCGGAGAGGTCGGAAACCCGCTCGATTTCGCTCTTTCGGGCAATGCGTTCCCGAAACTCCCGAACCTTTTCCTCGTACGGTGTCCCTGCAACAAGCTCGTCAACGAGAGGGTGTTCCGGGGCAAGGAGGAAGAAGGTCACTCCAAAGACCGTATCTGGGCGGGTCGTAAAGACGGTGATGGTCTTCCCAAGGTCGGGAACAGAGAAGTCGATGTAAGCACCCTCGCTTCTTCCAATCCAGTTCCGCTGCATGGTGAGGACCCGCTCCGGCCATTTCCCCAAAAGCTCCATGTCCTTCAGGAGGTCCTCAGCGTACTTTGTGATTCGGAAGTACCACTGACTGAGCTTGCGACGCACGACCGGAGTGCCACAGCGCTCACAGGCTCCATCCACAACCTGTTCATTGGCAAGCACCGTGGCACACGACGGGCACCAGTTCACCGGGCCTTCCTTCTTGTACGCTAAACCGTTCTTGTAGAACTGGAGGAAGAACCACTGGGTGAAGCGGTAGTACTCGGGTTCGCAGGTGATGACTTCCCGCCGCCAGTCGTAAGAGATGCCAAGGCGCTTCAGGACTTCCCGCATCCGCTCAATCTTCTCGTGCGTCCAGACCGCAGGATGAATCCCATGCTGGATAGCGGCATTTTCGGCCGGAAGACCAAAGGCATCAAAGCCCATGGGATGGAGGACATTGTAGCCCTTGCGGATGAAGTAACGTGCCACCACATCCCCGATGACGTAGTTCTTCACATGGCCCATGTGTGGGTCGCCAGAAGGGTAAGGGAACATTTCAAGAACGTAGTACTTTTTCTTTGCCTCGTCCCGCTCGCTCTCGAAGAGCCTTGCTTCTTCCCAACGCTTCTGCCACTTCGTCTCAATCGCCGCAAAATCGTACCCCTGCGCCACGGAAAACCCCCCAATAGAGAAAAAGCCCGCCCTTTACGGACGAGCTTGGTATCCTTTGGTGGAGCTGACGGGATTTGAACCCGTGACCTCCTCCACGCCAAGGAGGCGCGCTCCCAACTGCGCCACAGCCCCAGTTGCACCCATATTATACCAGACTCCAACCAGGCGTCAACGAGTGCCGGGAAGAAACTGTGTTCAAAAGCTCGGGGCTACTCCTCCCCGGGCTTGACGACACGCACGAGAATCTCCCCTGGCTTGACGAGCTTGAGCTTTTCCCGGGCGAGCTTCTCAATGTACCAGTCCTCTTCGAGGTACTTCCGCTCCTTAGCGAGGTACTCGATTTCGGCCCGGATCTCCGCCTCTTTCTGTGTCAGCTCCTCAAGCTCCCGGGAAAAGCGGACGTACTCAACCACCTTCGCGCTGAAGCGAGGGGCAAAGAAGAAGAGTGCGAAGGTGAAGAGTACGATAAAGAGAATCTTACTCCACTTTGGCTCAGGAGGAAGAGATTCGGAAAACCTCTTTCCCCCGGAATACGGCAGCATCTCCCAGTTCTTCCTCAATTCGCAGGAGCTGATTGTACTTGGCGATGCGCTCGGAGCGGCACAAAGACCCGGTCTTGATTTGCCCGGTGTTGCAGGCCACCACGAGATCCGCAATGGTCGTATCCTCGGTTTCTCCGGAGCGGTGGGACACTATGGCGGTGAATCCGGCTTTCTTCGCAACTTCGATGGCCTCCATGGTTTCGGTTAGAGTTCCAATCTGGTTGAGCTTGATGAGGATGGAGTTTGCGCATTTCTCCCGAATGCCCCGGAGGAGCCGCTCCTTGTTGGTCACAAAAAGGTCGTCACCCACAAGCTGCACCCGATGCCCTAAGGCAAAGGTGAGCTTCTTCCAGCCTTCCCAGTCCTCTTCGGCCAGCCCGTCCTCGATGGAGATGATTGGGTACTTCTCCACAAGCTCGGTATAGAACTCAATCATCTCGTCGACGTTGCGACGAACACCCTCCCGCTCGAAGATGTAGATACCGTCCTTGTAGAGCTCGGAAGCCGCCACGTCCAGAGCAAGGTACACGTCTTTTCCCGGTTCGTACCCGCTCATCTGAATGGCCTCGATGATAACCTCGATAGCCTCAACCGAAGAGCGAAGGTTAGGAGCAAATCCACCCTCATCCCCCACACCGGTGGAGTACCCTCGCTTCTTCAGGACCTTGGCGAGGGTGTGGAAAATCTCTGCGCCCATCCGGAGGGCTTCCGAGAACTTCGAGGCCCCACAGGGAGCAATCATGAACTCCTGGATGTCGACGCCGCTGTCGGCATGTTTTCCACCGTTTAGGATGTTCATGAGAGGCACTGGGAGTTCCCGGGCATTGACCCCACCGAGGTACCGGTAGAGAGGAAGTTCCGTGTACGCTGCTGCCGCCTTTGCACAGGCAAGGGAAACCCCGAGAATCGCGTTGGCTCCGAGTTTACCCTTGTTGGGCGTTCCGTCAAGTTCAATGAGCGTCTTATCGATAAGGGCCTGGTCCAGGGCATCAAGGCCGATGATCTCGGGAGCAATGATTTCATTCACGTTCTCCACGGCTTTGCGGACACCTTTGCCATGGTAGCGGCTTTTGTCTCCATCCCGGAGCTCCACCGCCTCAAAGGTTCCCGTTGAGGCTCCCGAAGGAACCGCCGCCCTTCCGAAAGCTCCTGAGGCCAGGACTACCTCAACCTCAACGGTCGGGTTTCCTCGGGAATCGAGTATTTCCCGGGCGTGGACATCGAAAATCGTACTCACTGTACGTCACTCCCTTCTTTCTTCGTGATTCGAATGACACTTCCTGAGGGAATCGTCTCAAGGAGAGAGAGATTCCCTTCTATTCTCCCCACCACCTCCACCGGACTTGCGGGACGGACCTCTTCTGGGGTTCGGCTTGCCGGAGTGGGTCCAAAAAAGAGGCAAAGGCACGCCCCATCGGGCCAGTAGGCAATGTCTCCCTTTTCCACCACATCCCGGGGATGCGTGATGGCGCTCTTCACCGGGATGGGAAAGTAAATCTCCTTCCCCCAGGTGTTCACCCGTCCCTCAAAAGGCAGGGTTCCAAGAATTTTCCGGGCAAGGTCGGTATCGAAGAGCTCTCCGGTCACGGAAACTCCCTGCCCGGGGAAATGGAAGGTGATTCGCTCAGCCATGGGCTTCCCCCCTTGTAGCAATCTCGATATTCCAGAAGACTCCAAGGCTCATGCCGATGCCACTCACTTCCCGGAAGTTTCGAGGGAATTCTCCGGTGTACAGGGAAAGAACATGGGCGAAATGGTCGATACCCCGCACCGGAGGTCCTTCTCTGTCCCCAAGAAGAAGGGTAACTCGAAAGTTCTCGGGCTTTTTCAGGAAAGAGGAAAGGTCAAGGTACGCCACCCTTTCCAGGTTGTCCCCCACTCCGGTGAGCTCCCGTCCTCGCTCGTCAAAAAAGCACACCCCCAGCGCCTCGAGCATCCCCATACCTCCATCGTAAGGGAATCTCCCGGGAAGCTCAAGAACCACCCCCTGGGCCCCAAAGACGATGCTCTCAAGGAGGAGCTCACCAACCCCATACGTCGTCATGAAGTACGGGTCAATAAGGCAGGGGGCAAGGAAATCGCCCAAGGCAAAGATAATGGTTCCCTCCTTGAAGCTTCCGGAAACGGGAATTCTATCCCCTTCGGGACTCTGGACCTCAAAGGTAACCCGAGGCGTAGGCTCATTCCTCCTTTTTCTCCATCTTGAGCACCCGGTACATGGACTCCTCTTCCCCCCGGGGCGCAGAAAGAGAAAGGACCTCAACGGTCATCTCCCAGTCAGGAGCCCGCAGGGTGATGATATCCCCCACCTTCACCTGGTACGCAGGTTTTGCGACCTTCCCGTTCACGAGCACCCGCTCGCTCCGGCAGGCAAGTTGCGCCACCGGGCGACGCTTGATGAGTCGGGAAACCTTCAGGAATTTATCAAGTCGCATTCTTCTTCCCAGGAGAAGAGCCCATCCCCTTCGAGTTCAGGAAAGCAGGAGTAGTCCCCACCCTTCCCCACGATAACCATGGTGAGGACCGATAAGGCGCCCCGCTCTTTCAGAAAGTGCTCGAGGAAATCCCGTTCCCTTTCGGAGGAAAAGGAACGCACCACGGCCACAACCCGCTTCCCCGAAAGGTCCCCCACCGATTCCCAGAGGACCTCAGGGGGTTCCTCAGAAAGCCCCAGAGCTCGCACTTCCTTTTCAAGGATGCCACTTAAGACACTTGCAAGGAGCATCCCGGAGGCATTCACACCCACAATGCAATCGGGATTCCATCCCCGCACAAGGGGCACAAGGAGCCGAACCCGTTCTAAGAGCGCTTCAAAGGTTCTCTTTTGGCCTTTTCCCATAGGGCGTCCATCTCCTCCAAGGAGGCCTCCGCGATATTCTTCCCCAAGGCTTTCAGACTCTCCTCCACAAAGGCGAATCGCTCGGCAAAACGATCGCAGGCTTTCTGCAGGGCATCTTCAGGCTGAATGCCAAGGTGCCGCGCAAGGTTCACCAGGGCAAAAATGAGGTCCCCCCATTCCTCCTCAAGGCGCTTCGAATCCTTCGCTTTCCACGCCTCCTTGAATTCCCGCCACTCCTCTTCAACCTTCTTTTCCACCTCTTCGGCGTTCTTCCAGTCGAACCCCACCCGGGCGACCCGAGCCTGCATGGAGAAGGCCCGAAGGAGAGCCGGAAGGCCTTTGGGAAGAGAGGCGAGCATTCCCCCCTTTTTGCGCTCTCTGTCCTTGATTTTCTCCCAGTTTAAGAGAACCTCGTCAACGTCGCGCACTTCCTCTTCCCCAAAAACATGGGGATGTCGTTTGTGCATTTTGGCGATGATGTGAGCGAGAACGTCCTCAATGGTGAAGGTACCTTTTTCCCGACCAATCTGGGCGTGAAAGACGATGTGGAGGAGCATGTCTCCGAGCTCTTCCCGGAGAGCTCCTTCATCCTGACGGTCTATGGCATCGAAGGCCTCGTAGAGCTCCTCAAGCATGAGGGGCTTCAAGCTCTCCCGGGTCTGTTCCCGGTCCCAGGGACAGCCGTTCTCCCCCCGAAGCCGGGCCACCGTCGCAACGAGCTCCTCGAAGAGTTCACCGGTTCTTTTCCGTTCCTCCATGGTTTGCCACCCTCTCAAAAAGGGCACAGAGCGTAGCAGTGGGCACCCGGGGGAAACGGAGGAAAACCCGTGCCTCGTCTGCTACCACTTTCCCTTCTATACCGAGATTCTTTCCCTCTTCTCTGTACCGCATGAGCACATCAAGGGGTGCGGCAAGGTAGATACCGTCGCTCCGCTCTTCAATGCTTGCAACCTGAGTTATTTTAGCATAAGAACGGAGACATGTAATGGCAAAAAGGCGACGGACTTCCTCCGGCATTCTCCCGAAGCGGTCCTCCATCTCCTCGGCGAGTTCCTTTCGGTCTTTTTCGGTCCGCGCGGTGAAGAGACGCTGGTAGAAACGGAGGCGCTCGGTCTCATTCTCGATGTAGGAGGAGGGAATGAAGGCTTCCTCCCGGAGGCGGATGACTGGTTCTGGACCGGAGAATCCTCCGTCCTCTCCCCGCTGGCGGGCAATCTCCTCCTCAAGGAGCTTCATGTAGAGGGAAAAGCCCACTTCCTGGATGAAACCGTGCTGCTCTGTCCCCAGAATGTTCCCTGCCCCCCGGATTTCAAGGTCCCGAAGGGCAAGCTTGAGACCCGATCCTGTCCCCCCGAACTCAAGGAGGGCTTCGAGGCGTTCCCGGGCTTCCGGGGTGAGGTTCTTCGGGTACAGGAAGTAGGCATAGGCCTCCCGGTCAAACCTCCCCACCCGGCCCCGGAGCTGGTAGAGCTGCGCCAAACCGAAAAAGGGGGCAAAATCCACGATGATGGTATTGGCCCGGGGGACGTCAATCCCGATTTCCACAATCGTCGTGGAAAGGAGAAGGGGAATCTCCCCCCGGTAGAATCGCTCCATGATTCCCTCAAGTTCCCTACCCCGGAGCCTCCCGTGGGCCACAGCAAGGGGAAGGTCGGGGAAAAGGGAACGGATTTCCTGCTCAACCCGGAAGAGGTCCCGAATTCGGGGGCATACGTAGAAAACCTGCCCTCCCCGCTCGAGCTCCCGCCGAATCGCCTCCTCAATGGTCTTCAGGTTCCGGGGAAGGACAAGGGTGTATACTGGTTTTCGGCCCTCCGGAGGCGTCTCGATGACGCTTATGTCCCGGATTCCCAAAAGGGAAAGGTAGAGCGTCCGGGGAATGGGCGTGGCAGTAAGAGTCAGAACGTCGATGTTGGTGCGGAGTTTCTTGAGGTGCTCCTTGTGCATGACTCCGAAGCGCTGTTCCTCGTCGATGATGAGAAGCCCGAGATTCTTGAACTGTACATCCTTCTCAAGAAGGCGGTGCGTCCCGATGAGGATGTCGATTTCTCCCCGGGCGGTCTTTTCGAGGATTTCCCTCTGCTCCTCGGGACTCCGGAAACGATTGAGAACGGCAATCTGGACCGGGAAATTCTTCATGCGCTCCGTGAAGGTGAGGTAGTGCTGCTCAGAAAGAAGCGTCGTCGGGGCAAGGACGGCAACCTGCTTCCCACCCATAACGGCCTTAAAGGCTGCCCGTACGGCGACTTCTGTTTTCCCATACCCCACATCCCCGCACACGAGCCTGTCCATGGGACGGGGGCTCTCCATATCCCGTTCGACTTCCTCAATAGCTCGCTTTTGGTCGGGGGTCTCAAGGTAGGGAAAGGAGAGCTCGAGTTCTCTCTGCCAGGGAGTGTCCGGAGGAAAGGCGTACCCTTTTTCAATATGCCGCCGGGCGTAGAGTTCAAGAAGGTCCCGGGCAATCTTTTCCACCGAGCGGCGGACCCTTTCTTTCGTCCGCTTCCAGTCATCCTTTCCCAGACGATGGATTTCAGGCTTTGCCTCTCCAACGCCGATGTATTTCTCCACAAGGTGGGCTTGCTCGATGGGCACGTAGAGCCTGTCGCCCCCTGCGTAGGCAATCTCGAGGTACACCCGGCGGACTCCTCCAACCACCATTTCCCGCAGACCCTGGAAAATGCCGATGCCTTCCTCCTCATGGACCACGTAATCCCCGGGAGAAAGAGAGGTAAGGAGCTCCTGAGGGGTAACCCTTCGCCGTTCTTTTCCCCGGGCAAAAGCGTACCCGAAGACATCCTCTTCCCCCAAAAAGGCCCACCGGGAAAAGAGTAAGCCCCTCCGGAGGAAACCCTCTGCAATGAGAACTTTATCCTCTCCAATCCCTTCGTTGCGCAGGAGTTCCGCAAGAGACTCTCCCTTTTCCTGGGGGAGAAAGAGGACTACCTGTTTTCTCGCCTCTTTGAGGAAGCGGAGGCAGGCACCGAGATCCCCCTGGAAAGAAGGCGCACGCTCCACAGGAAGAGAAAGCTTTTCCCCCTTTTCAATCCCAAAGCACACCGCATAGGGTACGTTAAAAGGCACTCCCTCAAGGAATACCCCTTCCCAGAGGACGATTCTTGCCCAGCGCTCGAGAACCTTCCGGAGCTCAACCATGCGGAACTCGCCGCTTCGGGGAGGAACAAAGAGGCTCTCCACATCGCCTTTTGTCCTCTGGGTTTCGGGGTCAAAGGTGCGCAGGCGCTCCAGGACATTCCCCCACCAGTACGTCCGGACCGGCTCCTCAAGGTGCGGCGGGAAAAGATCGAGCACCTCCCCCCGAACCGCCACCTGGCCCTCCTCCTTTACGGTCTCAACCCGCTCGTACCCCAGAAAGAGAAGGAGCTCGAGGAGCTTTTCCCGGTCCACGTGGGCATTCTTCTCAAGGAGGAAGGAGTGGGAGAGAAAGTACGAGAGCTCTTCCACATTCTTTCGGATATCTGAAACCGCAAGGACAAGAACCCCCCGCTTGTGGTCTTTGAGTTCCTTCTGAAGCGCCACTCCCCTGAAGGTCCCCTCAAGGTTCCCCTCAAGGACGGGAACCTCAAGACCAAAGAATTTTGAAAATGCCGTAAGCTCGGCAAAGGCCCGGGCACGCTCTCCAGGGTGAGGCACAACCTGGAGGACCGGGTACCTCTCTCCAAGGAAAAGCGAAAGGAGAGAGGCAAAGGAAACCGGAAGAGAAAGCGAAAGGGAAGACTTCCTGAGGAGTTCCTCCTCCACAAGGTGGAGTTCCGAAAAAATTTCCCGCAAACTCATTCCCTTACAGCGCCACCCACTGGATGATACCGTAGGTGATGGCAAAAGACATGAGGCTCCCAGAAATAGCCTGGAGCACGGTGTGCTTTCGGAGGAAGACCCGCGCCCAGCCAAGGGGCACAAGGAGCCCGTAGAGCAGGGCAAAAAGGGGGTGGATGAGGAGCACAAGCGCCGTCACCGGGCCGGCAATGCCGGCAAGATGGAGGCTGATTTTCCAAAAAAGTGAAATCACCGCACCGGCAAAGGTCACAGAAATGTAGCAAAGGGCTATGGCAAGGAGCTCCCGGGGTGCGGAAAGGAGAAAAAGAAGGACAAAGAGCACCCCGTACATTCCCACAATGCCAAGGTACGGGAAGAATCGCTCCTCTCGACGGGGAAGGTCCGGGTCTGAAACCCGACCCCTCTTGGCCAGGAAAAGGACAAAGACCGTGGGCAGAACGCTCACGAAAAGAACCGAAAGAACGAAGAAAACCACTGCCCGCAACCCCCGGGAAAAGGTAAAGGACACAAGGGCATAGAGGAGAACGGCAACCGCCTGGGGCTGGAGGACAAGGGACAGAGTCTCAGCAAGCTTCTTCCTGTCCATCTCTTTCTCTTTTCCCCTCCCGGGCGTTGTAGATGCTCATGGCTTTCTCCACACCATGCTCGAGGATGTAGAGTACTGCCTCGGCAGCTTTTCTCTCCGCCGCCTCAAGGAGTACCCTTTCCTCTCCTTCAGGAATTCCAAGCACATGGTCCACGACAAGGTCCTTTCCCTCTGGCTTCCCGATGCCCACCCGCACCCGGACGAAGTCATTCCTCCCCAGCGCCTCAACAAGAGACTGGAGACCCCGATGGCCCGCCACTCCCCCACCCCGCTTTATCCGCACCACCCCTGGGGGGAAATCGAGCTCATCGTGGACGACAACCATATCCTCGAAAGCGTGTCCGTGGTGGGCAAAAAAGGCCAAGAGTCCCTCTCCGCTCAGGTTCATGAAGGTCAGGGGCTTCACGAGGTATACCGTTTTCTCTCCGACCATTCCCCGGGCCCAGCTGAAGCGGTCAGCACTCTTCCACGGACACTGCAAGCGTTCTGCTACAAGCTCGACAACCCGAAATCCGGCGTTGTGCCGGGTCTCGGCAAAGCGCTTCCCCGGGTTCCCAAGTCCCACAACCAGGAACACAGAGCTACCTCATTTTTCCTTCTCTTCTTTACCCCTGGCAATAACCTTCGGAGCTTCCGGTTCTTCCTCCGCCGGAGCCTCTTCCTCGGCCACAACCTCAGGTGGAGTAATGACGACGACAACTTCATCAGGATTCTCGGCAATGGTGACGCCCTCGGGAACCTTGAGCTCCCGGACGTGGATTGCGTCGCCAATTTCAAGATTCGTCACATCCACCACAATGGCCTCAGGAATGGCATCCGGGAAGCATTCGACCTCAAGCTCTGGAGTGGCCAGCTCAAGAATACCTCCGGCCTTGACGCCTTTGGCCTCTCCCTGGATGACTACTGGAACGGTGATGGAAATCTTCTGGTCGGCTTTTACCTCGTAGAAGTCGACGTGCCAGATTTCGTTCTTCACCGGATTGTACTGGATATCCTTGATGATTCCCCGGCGCTTCTCTCCGTCAATGGAGAGCTCAAGAATGTGGTGCGTCACTCCAGGAATACGGAGCAGGCGCTCGAGTTCCCCAAGGCGTATTTTCAGGGGCTCTGAGCCCTTGCTGCTCTCCCGGGAGTAGAGAACAGCAGGAACGTATCCCAGGCGACGGAGTTTTCTTGCTCCGCCTTTGCCCAGTTCCTGGCGTCGCTCAAGTGTTACCGTAACTACCTCTCTCTGCTTCATTGCCTTCCTCACTCCCTATATGAAGAGTTCGCTCACGGAACGTTCTCCGTGGATGCGCTTGATGGCCTCGGCGAAAATCGGCGCCACCGAGAGAACCTTAACCTTGTCCCCCACCCGGCGGGCGAGTTCCTCCCGGTCGAGGTGGATGGTGTTCGTCACCACAACTTCTTTTATAGCCGAATCCCGTATTCGGTCAAGAGCCGGTTCGCTGAAAAGGGGATGCGTTGCGCAGGCGTAGACCTCCTTTGCCCCCCGTTCAAGGAGCGCCTCCGCCCCCTCAACGAGGGTTCCCGCAGTGTCGATGAGGTCGTCGACAATGATAGCGGTTCTCCCCTTGACGTCTCCAATGACGTTCATAACCATAACCTCAGAGTAGCTTGGGCGGTGCTTGTCGATCACCGCAAGGTCGACCCCCAGACGGCTCGCGAAATTCCTTGCCCGGGCCGTACCCCCCACATCGGGGCTCACCACGACGACGTTCTCGAGGTTCTTAGCGGCAAAGTACCGGGCAAGAAGGGACTGAGCTGCGAGGTTATCCACCGGGATATCGAAAAAGCCCTGGATTTGCCCGGCGTGGAGGTCCATGGTGAGAATCCGGTCCGCCCCCGCAGTCACGAGGAGATTGGCAACGAGTTTTGCGGAAATCGGTTCCCTTCCCTTGGTCTTTCGGTCCTGCTTGCAGTACCCGTAGAAAGGAATGACGGCCGTAATGCGCGCCGCAGAAGCCCGATGGAGGGCGTCAATCATGATGAGGAGCTCCATGAGGTGGTCATTGGCCGGAGGAGAAGTGGGCTGAATCACAAAGACGTCGCATCCGCGCACACTTTCTTCAATCCGCACCCGAATCTCCCCATTGGGGAAACGGCCAAGGTCCACCCGCCCTAAGGGAATGTCAAGGTACCAGCAGATTTCCTGCGCAAGGGGTGGATTGGCACTCCCCGAAAAGACCTTAAGGTGCTGCGTCATATCGATGAAGTTGAACATCCCTCACCCTTCCTCCAGCTTTCTTCTCGCCCATCCCTCGATATTGACCTGCCTTGCCCTCCCCAAACCAAGGGCGTACGGGGGAACATCCCGGGTGATGGTGGAACCGGCGGCAGTGTACGCACCCCTGCCGATGCGCACCGGGGCAACAAGGGCATTGTTGCTCCCGATGAAGACCCCATCCTCAATGAAGGTGGGGTTCTTCTTCTTTCCGTCGAAATTGCAGGTGATGGTCCCCGCACCGATATTCACCGCTTTTCCAATCGTTGCGTCTCCAAGGTATGAAAGGTGCAGGGCTTTCGTTCCCTCGCCGACGACCGAATTCTTCACCTCCACGAAATTCCCAATCCGCACCCCCCGGGCAAGCTCTGTACCCGGCCGGAGATGCGCGAAAGGTCCAACCTGCACATCCTCCGCAAGGCGGGAGTACTCAACAACGCTATAGGTCACAACGCTCCGCTCCCCAATGGTACTCTCCACAATCCTCGTGAAGGGCCCAAGATGCACATGGGGAGCAATAACGCTTTTCCCCTCCACAATCACTCCCGGGTACACCCACACATCCTCTCCCACAGTGACATCCCAGTCGATGTAGACACTCCGGGGGTCGAGAATCTTCACCCCCAGGGAAAAGAGCTCCTCGAGCTTGCGCTCCCTCAGAATCTCAAGAACCCTTGCAAAGTCCGAAGGGGTGTTGACGTTCGTGAACTCCTCGCTCCAAGGAAAAGCACAGGGCGCTACTCTGTACCCTTGCTCTTGCGCTAAAGCCACAAGGTCGGTGAGGTAGAACTCCCCCTGGGCGTTGCGGTTCTCAAGAAGGGGCAAGAGCTCCTGGGCAAGGGATTTCCGCAGGGCAAAAATCCCTATGTTGACTTCCTGGATGGCACGCTCCTCCGGGGAACAGTCCTTCTCCTCCACAATTCGAATCCTTTCCCCCTCCCGCACTACCCGTCCAAAACCCGAAGGGTCAGAGGAAAAGGAAGTGGCAAAGACGAGATCGGAATGCGTCTCTTCCAGGAACGTGCAGAGCTTTTTGAGCGTCTCCTGCGAAAGAAGGGGCATATCGGCGTAGACGATGAGGAGGTTTTCTATGCTCTCCGGGAGAAAGGGGAGCACCGTCCGAGCTGCGTCTCCCGTCCCAAGAGGAGCCTCCTGGGGCACAACCGTCACACTTTCACCGAAGAGCTCCCTTGCCCTTTCAAGAACGGAAGGGGATACCACGAGGAAAAGGGGCCCAAAGCCAAGGGAAGCCCCCGAAGCAATGAGGTACGCAACCAGGGGCTTTCCTAAGGCAGGAAAAAAAATCTTAGGGAGAGGAGAACGCATCCGCTTCCCCAGTCCCGCTGCAAGCACCACCAAGGCCCACGTCTGCACTCTAAAACCCCACCCGAAAAAGGACAATGGCTGGGGTGGGAGGATTCGAACCTCCGAATGAGGGATCCAAAGTCCCTTGCCTTACCGCTTGGCCACACCCCAGCAGGCATCACCAATTATATCGAATCCTTCAAGAGAGTGTCAACGAAATGTGGGGTTAGCCCGGCTCAGGGTCGCTCTTCATAGGTTTCAAGCCGGGCTGCAATCTTGCTCTAAACCCCGTTCCGCAAACTTTACAATTCAGCCAAAAATCCGCCTCAATTGCGCCATAGAACACCGTTAGAATGGGGGCAAATACCAGGAAAGGAAGTGGTGAGGATGTGGAAACGCAGCGCACTGGGAGGAGTTCTTTTGGGTGTTTTGGTATTCGTGGTGGGGGTGGCAGCCCTTGCCCAGAATGAAGAATCGGTGACGGGAAGGATATTAGCGGTGGACCTTGAGGCCCCTGCAACCAGCGTCACCATTCAGGCGGGGGAAGAGAAACTGGTCGTTGAGCTTGGGCCGGCATGGGCTCTCCAGGGGGTGAACCTCCAAGAGGGTGACGTCATTACCGTGGTGAGAGAGAAAACATCAAACGGTGTACTGGTTGCCTACAGCCTGAGCTACAGGGCACAGAATGGAAATACCGTAACATTGACCCTGCGAGATGCCAGCGGAAAACCCACCTGGAGTGGCAACGCATACCGCAACCAGAATCAGAATTCACCCCAGAACGGCAATCGGCAGCAGGGAAATCAGTACCAGAGTGGCCCCCGGGACGGTAGCGGCAATCAGTGGGGCAGGAAAAGGTAAAAAAAAACGCGGTGCCCAGTCCCCGGCCGAAGATAGTCCTATTCCGGCTAAGGGGCTGGGTTTACCTCCTTCGCTCCTAAGACTAAGAGAGTATTAGTCCAAGCGAAAATCTTGGAATAGCAAGGAAGAACTCACTCCACAGCCAGATCTTTGATTTCCCCATCTGAGGCCTCAACAAGAGGGAGGGAATTGTGAACTAAACTTCGAAAGACTACACCAGCATTCCTCAAGGGGGTCTATTCCTATTCTTATCATTCAACTCCTATCCAAAGCTCGATACAGAGAATTCGTGCGGTTTAGCAATACTCGGTCCTGAAGGCAATTTCTCGAGAGATACTAACCTCTATACGTTCCTCGATACTCTCTAATAGCCTCTACAAGAGCCAGGATATTTTCAGTGGGGACTTCGTTCATGATCTCCTGCGATGGAGCTATAATATATTTTCTGTGCTTTCCAAGTGTTTCGATACACCTTTGGACTGCTTCTTTTACTTCTTGGGGGGTTCCAAAGGGAAGGAGCCGCTGTGTGTCTATACCACCATGAAAGACAAGCCGTTCCCCGAACTTTTGAGCCAGTTCCTCAAGTGACATGGCGTGAGGTTGAACAGGATGGAGTACCTGAAGACCAATGTCCAGCATATCCTCTATAACCAGTCTTACATCACCACAGGAGTGATGCATCACCACAACACCGCTTTCTCGGTAAACCCTCCATATCTTCTCCAGGCGCGGCTTAAAGAGTCTTCTCCAGA
>JACIZN010000029.1:5166-17061 GCA_014359405.1 Candidatus Caldatribacterium sp. | reverse complement strand
TAATCCAAATTCCCCTCGTCATAGC
Source organism: Candidatus Caldatribacterium sp. (assembly GCA_014359405.1). Classification (NCBI taxonomy): domain Bacteria; kingdom Pseudomonadati; phylum Atribacterota; class Atribacteria; order Atribacterales; family Candidatus Caldatribacteriaceae; genus Candidatus Caldatribacterium; species Candidatus Caldatribacterium oleiphilum. Next base: position 17,036 of record JACIZN010000029.1, on the reverse strand, counting down.
AAAGAACCTGATGCCCCCGCTTCCAGAGTTCTTCCACGATTGGCTTAAGCGTCGGCCAGTAAATCTTTTGAAAGTGCTCCGGTGTGATGAAAGGAACGCACCCCCGGTGCATCCAGAAAGCAATCGGCACGTTCTTCTCGGGATCCGCACCATCCAAGGCAATTCGGAAAAGATGCGGCATGAGCGCTTCACAAGCGGCAAGAACCTTCTCCGGCCGTGCGTAGAGGTCACTCACAAGACCATAGTAGCCCCGGAGCTTATCGGCGATGATGTCAAGGGGTGCCTTGAGCATGCCACTGATTGCTGCTACTGTCCCGCAGCGAGTTCGAAGTTCTCGAACGAGATTCCCCAAGGCATTGAAGTACTCCATCATGGCCATGCCCCCCTTAAGGAGGGCAAGGTTGTGCTCTTTGGTGACGCTTTCCCCGGGAGCCTTGACAAAACCCGAAACCCGGGGAAGCCAGACGTTGAGAAGGTAATCGGTGGGATCTGCGATGAGAAGGTTGTACTCATCGGGTTTCATAAAGGCGTGCTCTTCGGGGGGCTCTTTGTACTGAAAGGCCACGTTTTCTGGAAGGTCAAGCCCTGGGATTCCATAGTACTTCAGCCCTATGGCCTGGACAAGACCAGTCCACACGTAAATCATGTTCGGAACAACGGCGTCCCAGTCAAAGTCTTCAGCACAGCGAAGGCAAGCCTCAAAGGCAACCCGATAGTCATGGGTTGCTTCTTGAATGCTCACCCCTGCGTACTTGGCCACGAATTCCGCAACAAAAGGACGAATGGGAATCATGTCGGGTTTCCCGTTCCGAAGAGCGGTAACATACCGCTTGAGACGGGCCTGGTACTTTTCTTCCGGAGTCACCCCATCTCCCTCCTCGAATGGTCTCAAAGGTAGTATACCAGAAAAGGGCGGAGAGGGACTCTAACCGAAACCACTCCTGGTACAATAGAAAAAATGCTCGAGAAAGGATGGAAAGAGAGTGGACGCAGTACAGAGCGTTGTTCTTGGACTCATTCAGGGCTTCACAGAGTTCTTCCCCATTTCTTCCTCGGCACACCTTCTCCTCTTTCGGGTGCTCTTCCCCTTAGGAGAAGCAAGCCTCTCTCTTGATGTTCTGCTCCACGCAGGTACCTGGGTTGCCGTGCTCTTGGCCTTTTCTCCCGTTCTTAGTCGAGTTCTCAGGAACCCTGCGATTCTCGGAAAGGTCCTCATTGCTACCATCCCAGCAGGGATTTTCGGATACCTCTTCGAGGAAAAAGTGGAAGAGGTCTTTCGAGGAAACCTCGTTGTCGTGAGCATAGTTCTCATCCTGGTGGGTTTTATCTTTCTCTTCGCGAGAGAAAGACAAAGCAAAACTCTTGAGACGATGACCGTTTGGGATGCCCTCCTTGTGGGAATGCTCCAGGTCCTTGCCCTTATTCCTGGAGTATCCCGCTCTGGGATTACCATCCTTGGAGGAATCGGGGTGGGCCTTAAACGGACCGAAGCGGTATTCTTCTCGTTCCTCCTTTCCCTCACAACCATCGGGGGAGCGGTGGTCCTCGTCCTTGGAAGGCACGGTCAGGAAATTTCTCTCCTTCAGGGTGCTCTCTTTGGCTTTTTAGCCGCCTTGGGAAGCGGGATTTTCTCCTGCGTGGTGCTTTTGAAACTCGTGCGGGAGAAGGGACTTGCCCCTTTTGGGTACTACCGAATTGCCGTAGGGGCTTTCTTTCTCGCCTTTCTCCTCCTGGAGGGAATCAGAAGATAATCTCTTCAAGAAGTGCCCGGACTCTCTCTCGAAGGAGCTGACTCAGGCGTTCGAAAAGGTACTCAGAGTACGATGCAAAAGGTGCCCACACCCGAATCCGACCATCCTCAAAGGAGATGCGAATATCCTCCGGAAACTCTCCTTCTCTCACCACTGCTTCCTCAAGGAACATGTTGAGAGCGTGAAGAGGAACAAGACAGAGCTGGTACGGTCGCTCAAGTTCATACTCCCAGTAGATGTACATCCTCTCTTCGTGGCGGTAGGGTACTGGCTCGAAGATGAGGCGGAGCATCTCTATACCACCCCCGCGATAAAGTACCCACCGAAGAAAATGAGCACAGCACCACACACCCCCACAAGGGATCGGAAAAAGCGATCCGTGAACATTTTCTTTCCCCGATCAAGGGTAAAGGAAACCGCACTGTACCAGACAAAATCAGCAAGAATGTGCCCAAGGAAGAAGACTCCAATGCCCAAAAGCCGGAAGCGACTCGCTCCAAGGAGCATGGCAAGTCCAACGGTCGCCCACCACATGACCCAGTAGGGATTGGAGATACTCGCTATTGCCCCCTGAAGAATCATGTTCTTTTGAAATGCGGAAGGTCTTGCACCTCCAAAAGAGATGTTCCGCAAAGCCCTGAGCATGTCCACACCAAGGTACAAAAGGACAGCACCGCCTACAACCCCAATGAGTTTCTGAGCAAAGGGGATGGCAAGAATCCTCCCAAAACCTAAAACCAAAGCTACCACCATGCCAAGCTCAAGGAAAGCATGTCCTGTAACCGTCAGGGGACCAGCGCGAAAGCCAATCCGCGGTGTCCCCGAAAGAACAAGGGCAAGAAGGGGTCCCGGCATGAGAGCCCCAGAGAAACCAACAATAAAAGCACTACCGAAAATGGACAAAATCTGTAACCCTTCCATAAGTCTCTACGAGCAGCAAGGTCCGCATTGAGTACAGCTCTCTTGAAGCATTTCAGCCACTGCACGAAGTGCCGCTTCTATGATGAGTTCAGCAGGTACCGTCTCGTACTCTTTCCCTTCAATCTCCAGAGTTCGGCAATTCTCTGGGTCACAGACATCGCAGCACGGGCTCTGACCCACCTTCGCTTTGATCCACTCCTCAAGAGGACGACCATTGATCCAGAGGGCGTTTGAAGAAAGTGGCTCATTACGAAAGACATCGGGGGAAAGTTCCTTTTTCTCAAGAACGACTTCAATACCCAAAGGAGCAAGAACCTTTTGGAGAAAAGAACATGCACTCTCAAGTTCTCTTTCTGTCTCTGCGCAACGAGGACAGGTAGCACCATCAACAAGAAGCCTCTGCCAGGAGAGAACAAGAGCTTGCATTGCGTCTCCTCCCAAATAAAAACTGGTGGAGGCGGTGGGAGTCGAACCCACGTCCAGAACCCGAAAGATTGAAGAGCCTACGAGCGTAGCCTCAGTTTTGCCTCTGTGTACAGTCCCTCCCTGAGGCCGGATGAACCGTACACGCCCTCAGTTCAATCTCGTTTCCGGTACCTGAGGACTCCCGGAAACCAGCCCGCTTTCTGACACCTTCTGGGCATAGCAGGCGGTCCGCCCAGAGGTGTGCTGCGTGCTACTTACGCAGCGAGTGCCAGCTGAGCGTTGGCGTTTGTTTGTGTTCCACCTTTTTTACGAGCCCCGGTGGAGACCTCGGCTCGCCTCTTCAACCCCTCTTGGCCCTGTCGAGACCCTTACGCCCCCACGTTCATCCTCTGTACTTCATTAAACGCTCGAGGGTCCTTTTTTCTTCCCGTTCCATGAGTTCTCTGCGCCGGTCGTACAATTTCTTGGGCTTGACGAGGGCAATCTCTACCTTTGCCTTACCTCTGTCGTTAAAATACACCCGTAGCGGAACAATTGTCAAGCCTTTTTGCTCCACAAGAGACCCAAGACGGAGAATCTCTCGCTTTTTCAGGAGGAGCTTTCGGGGCCTTTTCGGATCGTGGTTGAAGACGTTACCGTAGTGGTAAGGAGTGATGTGCATATTGTGGAGCCACATTTCTCCGTTCTTCACGTGGCAAAAACTCTGATCAAGGCTTACGGCATGGTTCCGCAGAGACTTGACCTCGGTTCCCTTGAGCTCAATCCCTGCCTCGTATCTTTCGAGAATATCATAGAGATGTCGAGCCTTTCGGTTCTCCGCAATGACCTTCATACCTCTATGAGTATACCACACAAAAAGGGCTTTACGGTACAATGTAAGTGGGGTGGTCACCGTGGAACGGAAGAGAACACCAGAACTCGACGAAGTCCGACAGTGGATAGACAGTTACGTAAAACGTACGGCAAACATTAAAGATGAGAAAGGGAAAGGCGTTGAACTCCTGAAGCTCCGGGACGCCATTGAAGAATGGCTGAGGTTCTACGAGTCCCAGGGAGCGTCTGTAGAACCCGAATGGATTCGAGTACGGAACTTCGACGCCCTCCTTGAGAAAAATGCCCTCCTTTTCCTAAAAGTTGTGGGAAGGAAAACCCTTGAAGAGGAACGGAAAAAGATTGCCCCTCCAGAGGACCGTTTCTGGTGGTGGCTCGATAGAATCATCGAGAAGGAGAGGAAAAAGCGTCTCAAAAAAGTAGCAACAACTCTTGGCATTGCGGCTCTTGTCCTCGTGGCCCTGTACTTCTTTGTCTTTCGTCTCCCTCCCGCAGAGGAAAAGTACCTTGCCGCTCTCACCGCTGCGGAACAAGCCTTGCAGGACCAAGATTGGGAGAAGGTTCTTGCCTCTTCACAAGAGGCCATTGAAACCTTCCCGGAACGACCCACCCCATACATTGTCGCTGCTATTGCGGCGGAGAAGCTCCAAAGGGAAAAAGAGGCTCGAAGATTCCGTGAGCAAGCCCGTGCCCTCTACGCCAAGGAGGAAGACTTTCTCCTTGAAGAAGCAGGATGGTACTTCCGAGGTGGAATCCTCGACAAGGCAAAAACCCGCATTGCCCAGGTGCTCGCAAAAGATCCGGAAAATCTCTCTGCCCTGAACCTCCTTGGCTCCATTTACGAGGCGGAGGACAACGTCATTGAGGCTCTCAAAGTGTACCAGCTTGTGCTTGAGATTGCCGAGAAAAAGAACGAGGTTACCCTCATTCCTGTAGCCAAGATGAAGATCGGCATGCTCCAGCTCAGACTTCCCCTGAGCCTTCCTCTCCCCTCTCCTGGCGGTGAGTAGTCCGGGTGGCAATGAGGTCTATTCCCGTGCCCAAAAGGTTCCGAGCGAGTACTTCACCTCGCCTAACCGGTGCTTCCACCTCGAAGGAACGAAGGAATTCCATGAGGTCGAAAATGCGTTCCTTGGGAAAGGGGCGAGAAGTTCGCACCGGAAGGCGGGGGATTTCTCCCTTCCGTATGCGGACTGTGGTGGCGAGGATACGGCAGGGATGGGTAAGCTCCTGCTCAGCGTATGACTTTCCCCGGGCACACCCTCCCCGAAAAGAGAACTTACCATCTCTTTCCTCCACCCCAATCCGACACCCTAAGGGACAAACGATGCAGAGTACCTCAGAGGGAGTCAACGTGCCGTTCTCCTTCAAGGATAACCTGCACCTCTTTTCTCTCTTCCGGCCAGGGAATGTGAGAAATTTCAAGATGAATCATCTCTCCAGGCCGGCATATGGGGATTCTCAGAGTGTAAAACTCTTTCCCGTCCTGCACGAAAGAAAGCTTTGCTCCCTTAAGGCTCTCCTTTGGTCGAACGTAGAGAGACCCTTCCTTTCCTTCTCGTATCCTTTGGGGAACAAGGGTGGCAACACCCTTCCCAGGAGTCAGGGTTAAGCAGGGTTGCGTTTCCTTCCTTCCCTCCTTTACTCTCCGTCCGATTCTTTCAGCGCTTTTTGTCACATGGTCCACAAGATCAAAGACGGCTACCACATTCCCACAGGCGAAAAAGCCCGGGACATCACAGGCAAAGTCCTCGTCAACAAAGGGGCCTCCACTCGAAGGACAGAGGGGAATGCCAGCTCTCTTGAGAAGTTCGCTCTCAGGAATGAGCCCGACAGATAAAAGGAGCGTATCGCAAGGAATGTGACGTACCGGACCCTTTGGTTTTCCGTTCTCATCCACCTCTCCCACCAGGACTCCTTCCACCCGCTCTTTCCCAAGAATCTCCAGAACGGTGTGAGAGAGGAGGAGAGGAATGCGAAAGTCCTGAAGGCACTGAACGTAGTTGCGGAGGAGACCGCTGAGGGTTGGGCGAATTTCGACTACGGCTTCAACCCTCACTCCTTCAAGGGTAAGGCGACGAGCCATAATAAGGCCGATATCTCCGGAACCAAGAATCACTGCTTGTCTTCCCGGAAGGTATCCTTCGACGTTCACAAGGTACTGGGCGCATCCGGCAGTGAAAATCCCTGCAGGTCTTGTCCCTGGAAGACGAATCATCCCCCGGGTTCGCTCTCGGCACCCCATAGCAAAAACCACCGCCTGAGGACGGAACACAAAAACCCCATGGCGGTTCACCGCTTTCACGGTCCGGTCCCTCTCGACTCCAAGGACCGTGGTGTTCGTAAAAACCTCAACACCTGTTCGCGCCAGCGCCTCTATGTAACGCTCGGCGTACTCCGGACCGGTGAGTTCTTCCCCAAACACGTGGAGTCCGAATCCAGGGTGGATGCACTGATTGAGAATCCCTCCAAGATGAGGATTCCGTTCAAGAAGGAAAACCTTCCGCATGCCTTGTTCCCAGGCCGAAAGGGCCACCGCCATTCCTGCGGGACCACCACCGATGACGACCATTTCCGCTTCAACGAATTTCGGCATAGGAGGCCACCTCATTCCTTGAGAGGACGTAGAAAGAACCGGGACCGGATTTCCGAATCCTCGAGAGGGGGAAACCGAACTCCCTCTCAAGAATCCCTGGAAGGTGCATGCCACAGAACCCTCCCTGGCACCTCCCCGCGAAAACTCGAATTCTCCGTTTGAGCCCGTCAAGAGTCCGAGCAGGGGGGTTCGACCGCAGAGCTCTCTTCACCTCTGCAAGCGTGACCTCTTCACACCGGCAGACAATCTTCCCCCAGTCTGGATCTTCCGCTATCAGACGTTCCCGTTCCTCAAGGGAGCACTCTCGAAAAACCGGCGGGGGAATCCTGACTCGGAAGCCCTCCCTTTCCCTGAGAGGAAGTCCCCGTTTTGCAAGGAGCTCTCCCACGTACTCGGCGATACCAAAGCAAGCGGTAAGTCCCGGAGACTCGATTCCTGCAAGGTGGAGAACAGAAGGAAGACGAGGAGAAAAAGTGATGAGGAAGTCTCTCTGCGGGAGCGCCGGGCGAATTCCAGAGAAGGTGGTGATGACCTTATCAAGGGGTACATCTGGAACGAGCTTTTTTGCCCCTCTCTCCACTTCCTGGAGCCCCTCAAGAGTTGTTGCAGTATCCTCAAAAGGCACCGCTTCAAAATTCGGTCCAAGGAGAATATTTCCCTCGGGGGTTGGAGAAACGAGGATTCCCTTGCTCTCTTCCGTAGGCACAGGGTAGAGCACGTGACGCACAAACCCCTGACACTCCCGGTCGAGAACGAAGTACTGCCCCCGGAAAAAGGAGAGGGAAGGCACAGAATCCCCAATTCTCTGTGCAAGATACGATGCCCCAGCACCCGTACAGTTGACGAAAAACTTTGCCGCATACGTCTCCCCAGAAGCACACCGGATCCGGAGGTACCTTCCCGTCGCTTCGACTGAGGTGACTTCCCTGTCAAAATCCATGGTGACCCCGTTGAGGGCTGCACCCTCAGCAAGAGCAATCGTCAAGGAGAAAGGAGAAACTACCATAGTTGCAGGATCAAAGTACCCTGCATACATCCTGGGGTTGAGGTTGGGCTCAAGCTCAAGAACCTCCTTGGGCGAAAGAATGGCCGCCCCTTCAACCTTTCCACGATTCTTAAGAATCCTGAGGTGCTCCACCTCCTCCCTGGAGAACGCAATGGTGAGCGCACCACAACGCAGCGGTGAGAGACCAAGCTCCTGGAACGCCTGTTTGAAGAGAGAAAGGGACCGAAGGTGCATCTCGCCTTTGAGAGTTCCCGGGGTGAAATAGCTTCGAGAATGGAGGATACCAGTGTTGGCTTTGCTCACCCCACAGCACACATCCTCGCGTTTTTCAAGGAGAAGGATATCCAAGGAGAAATGGGCAAGGTACCAGGCAATCGCGCAGCCCACCACTCCTCCGCCAGCGATGGCTACATCGTATACCCTCATGAACGCCTTTCCTCCCGATTCATCCTCCAGAGTTCCTTTGCACTGGTGGACACCGCCAGAGCTCCGCTTTTTAGAATCTCAAGGACTTCCCTTCTCTTCCGGATAAACCCCCCACAGATCACCGGGGGAAATTCACTGAAGGGAATATACCCACGAATCTTCGGAAAGATGATTCCTGGAAGCACTTCCACCGCATCAGGCTTCACCTCTTGCACCACCTTAAGCCCGGTCCGCAGGGACTCGCTATCGATGCAGAAAAGCCGGAAAATGGTGGCAAAACCCATACGCTGCGCGAGAGCAAGGGTTCTTGCTCGCGTGGATATAATCCCCTGGACCTTTGGGAAAAGCTCCCGCAAGAGGAGAAAGCCCGACTCGTCAGGAGCAATGCCCCCGAAAAGGTCCACATGGAGAAAGAGAGAGGTGTCCCCGTCGACAAGCTCAAGAATCCTCCTTATCCCAAAGATATCCCCCTCGAGGAGAAAGTACACCGAGCAAAGGCGCAAATCCTCCTGGGTCAAATCCTTAACGTTTGTGCTCCGAAGCGACCCAATGACCGGATAGCCACGGAGTACTGCCACAATATCCCCCATTTTCCCTCCAAAAAAGAAAGCCTTCCGACTTCCTCGGAAGGCTTTCTGTCTCTCCAAGCCACCCTAAGTATACCACACCTTCACCGTTTCTCCACAAGGTGCACGAGAAAAACTCCAAGAACAACAAGGAGGTATATCCAAATGAAACCCCGAGCAAAAAGCGATTCTGGGAACCTTGTCACCACAAAAAGATACACAAAGGGCACAGCAATAACAAGAAGTGCCATGGCAACAATCATCCGCATTATGGGCTCTCCCGAAGAGGCACTAAGATTTTTTTGCGTTTTGCGAAACGGAGAACAGAAGCAAACCCTGCCTCGCGGAGAAGAGCCTCCGCCCGGTCAAAGTCCCTTCCCACATCTTCCGGTCGGTGAGCATCAGAGCCAACACAAACCGAAAACCCGAGCTTCCGTGCCCTCTCGAGAATGGCACGTGAAGGGTACGCCTCTCCCACAGGCCTTCGCCAACCAGCGGTATTGAGCTCGAGAGCAACCCCGCGCTCTGCACAAGCTAAAAGAACTTCCTCAAGTTCCCCGATTTCCCGGGTGGGACGGAAACCAAACTTCTTAGGGAGATCAAAGTGGGCCACCGCGTCGAAAAGACCCGTTTCCACCCCTTCTTTGAGCACCCGGTAGTAGGTGGCAAAGAGATCGTTGATGTCCCACTCGCTGTAGCGAGCAATGTACTTAGGGTGATCGAAGGGCCAGTCGTTCAGGTAATGAACAGAAAGGAGAAGGTAGTCCCAGGGATAGAAAGAAACGATTGCCTCGAGTTCCTTCTCGTGACCCGGGACAAAGTCAACTTCAAGCCCAAGACGAATTTCAAGCGAACCCCGGTACTTTTCCCGGAGAGCTTCCACCTCTTCCACGTAGAGCTCGAGTTCTTCTTCTGGAATTGCCGATTCCCTCCGACGCATATCCTTGGGGAGGAAATACTGAGGGGAGTGACCCGAAAAACCAACCTCTTTGAGTCCTCGCTCAAGGGCTTTCTCAATGTACTCCTCGTATGCTCCTGAAGCATCACCACAGCGAGGCGTGTGCATATGGTAGTCGCAGCAGAGCAAAAGTACCACCTCCGAGGAAATTATCCCCCTTCTCTTTACATGGAACAAGGGGCAACGTACAATGCCAAAAAGGGGTTGATGAGGATGCACAGAATCGTGGCTCGGCGGTTCAAAGTCATTGCCTGCCGGTCAATGTACCGGGAGGTATCGCTTCTCGTTTCCCAGGCAGAGAGCGCCTGTGACGTGGTCTTCCTCCCGCTTGGTCTCCACAATAATCCCGAAAGGCTTCGGGAAGCCTTGCAGCGGGAAATCGAGGCGACCCAACCCCAGAGATTTGCATACGAAAAGGGAAACTTAGAAACGGGGTACGATTACGATGCCATTCTCCTTGTGTACGGGCTGTGCAGTCGGGGGACTGAAGGCATCACCTCCCCAAGATACCCCATCGTGATTCCCCGGGTTCACGATTGCATTGCGCTCCTTCTTGGCTCGCACGCAAGGTACGAAGAACTCACCCAAAAGTACCGGGGCATCTACTGGTACTCCCCCGGATGGATTGAGCACTCCCTTGAGCCAGGCAAAGAACGGTACGATTTTGTGTACGAAACGTATCGGGAAAAGTACGGCGAGGATAACGCCCGTTACCTCATGCAGCTTGAGGAAAACTGGCAGCGGGAGTACCATTACGCTTTCTACGTCCGGTGGGGCCTGCCTGTAGATGCAAAGTACGCGACCTTCACGAAGGAATGCGCCGAATTTCTGGGATGGGAGTACAAGGTCGTCGAGGGGGACAAAACACTCCTTGCAGATCTCCTTGAGGGACGATGGGATGCGGAGCGGTTCCTTATTCTCTTGCCCGGGGAGACCTTAGAGGCAAGCGGTGACGAGTGCATCCTTCGTCGGTCAGTCCTCACAAAGTGATTCGAATTCTTTGAGCATGCGATAGGGCTTTGTGATGATGCGCAAGGGAATGGTGCTGAAGAACTCTACAAGGTCCCGCTGGTACTCTTCGGTAAGGCGCTGGGGTTTCGTAAGAATCCTCTCAACGAGTTGCTCTCCGTAAAGAGCAATGAGCTTAGCTTTGTCAAGACCAACTTCGAGGCCACATTCCTGACACGTGATGGATTTCACAATCCCTCCCTGGTAGAGAACCCGGTGCATTGTCTCCCGCTGGCAGGCAAGGCACAAAAAGGAGGTCACAATTTCCTCTTCCATTCTACGTGTCCCCCCGCTCCACCCGGATGGCGTACACATCCCTCACCACCTCGAGCTTTCGAATACGTTCAAGGGACTCCTGAAGCTTTGCCTCCTCCACCTCATGAGTGAGGAAATAGATGTTCGTCAGCTTCCCTGGAGTGCTCACCGGTTGCTTCACTGCCGAAAGGCTCACCCCTGCTTCTCCAAACTGTGTAGCGATTTTCCCAAGCACCCCGGGAACATCAAGGGCAAGAATTCGCACACAGTACTGGGTAACGAGTTCCTCAATGGGCTGCACAGGAAGCTCTCCAAGACACGTACATCCTACGCGTCCTCGACAGTTGTACTTGAGATTGCGGATGGCTTCAATAATATCGCCCACAAGGGCACTCCCGGTGGCCTCCCCTCCCGCTCCCGGACCTCGGAAAGTCAAAGCCCGTGTCTTCGACTTCACGTATATAGCATTTTCCACTCCGAAAACGCTGGCCAAGGGGTGCTCCAAGGGCAAAAGAACCGGATGCACCCGGAGTTCCACCCGACCGTTGCGCTTTTTCGAAATAGCAAGAAGCTTCACCACAAAACCAAGTTCCCTGGCAAACTCAAGGTCCTCAGGAATAATGCGGGTGATTCCCTCTCGGAACACGTCATCCACGTTGACTTTGGTGTGGAAACACAAGGAGGCAAGAATAGCAAGTTTATAAGCGGCGTCGAACCCTTCAACATCCATTGTGGGAATAGGCTCAGCGTATCCACGCCGCTGGGCCTCCAGAAGAGCTTCCTCATAAGAGGTCCCGCGCAGGGACATCTCCGAAAGGATGAAATTCGTCGTTCCGTTCACTATGCCAATGACCTCTTCGATATCGTCCCCCACAAGCTGTTCCTTAAGGGCGTGAATAATGGGGATACCACCGCCAACTGCCCCCTCAAAGAAGAGGTCACTTCCGCTTTCTCTTGCGATTTCAAGGAGCTCGCCTCCACGCTTCGCAATGAGCTCCTTGTTGGGAGTGACAACGCTTTTCCCTCGAGAGAGGGCACAGGACACGATCTCGAAAGCCGGAGAAACTCCCCCTATGGCCTCAACAACAATCTGGATTTCCGGGTCATCGAGAACGAGTGCTGGATC
>JACIZN010000029.1:0-5156 GCA_014359405.1 Candidatus Caldatribacterium sp. | reverse complement strand
TTCTCCCCGGAGTCCTGGAGGAATAACCACAGGTCGTTCCCGTACCCAGTCCTTGTCCACCACCCGGGCAACCTGAATCTTGACCCCGAGCTCCCTCTCGATGTCGCTCTGGCGTTCCCAGAGGACTTTTAGAGTCCCCGCCCCAACCGTTCCAAAACCGATAACCCCAATTTTCACCACCTTTTCTGCCATCATCTCACCTCAGATATTGATGACCTTACTCAGAAATTCCTGAGTTCGAGGATGTTTCGGTCGGTAGAAAACCTCTTCAGGAGGCCCCTCCTCAATAATTCTCCCATCGTCAAGATGAATGATGCGGTTTGACACCTCCCGGGCAAACCCCATCTCGTGGGTCACAACAATCATGGTCATACCTTCCCGGGCGAGTTCCTTCATGACATCGAGGACATCTTTAACTGTTTCCGGATCCAGAGCCGATGTAGGCTCATCAAACATCATGACCTTGGGGTTCATGGCCAGCGATCGCGCTATGGCGACCCGTTGCTTCTGCCCTCCTGAAAGCTCCGCCGGATAGGCATAGGCTTTTTCCTCAAGACCAACTTTCCGGAGGAGCTCAAGGGCAATCCGTTCGGCTTCTGCCCTGGGAATCTTTTTCACCTTCTGCGGGGCAAGAGTGATGTTCTCAAGAGCCGTCATGTGAGGAAAAAGGTTGAAACTCTGAAAAATCATTCCTATGGACTGACGAATCTTGCTGAGGTCGACCCTGTTTTGAGTTATGCATACTCCGTCGATAAAAATCTCCCCACTCTGAACAGGCTCAAGACCGTTCAAACATCGCAGCAGTGTGCTCTTTCCCGACCCTGAAGCTCCGATGATGGATACAACCTCTCCAAACCTAACTCGGAAGGTAATGTCCTTCAGCACATGGTGTCGGCCAAAGTACTTGTTAAGGTTTCGCACCTCAACCGCCCACTCACTCACTGTACCGCAACCTCTCCTCCGAGAACCGCACAATACGGGAAATGGCGTAGGTCATGAGGAAGTAGAAAAGTGCTACCCCACTCCAAATTTCGAAAGATTTAAAGGTCCGAGTAATGATGATTTGCCCGGTTCTTGTGAGCTCAGCAATGGCAATGGTTGAAACAAGTGACGAATCCTTCAAAAGAGCGATGAACTCATTCCCCAAAGGAGGAAGAATGCGCACGAAAGCTTGGGGAAGAATCACATAGTACATCGCCTGTCGCCAGGTCATGCCAAGAGAGAGCGCCGCTTCCATCTGCCCCCGAGCGATAGACTCTATGCCCCCTCGGACAATTTCCCCAACATAAGCTCCACTGTTGATGCCCATGGCTATAACACCGGCCAGGAAAGGATCGAGGTTAATCCCTAAAGCAGGGAGTCCAAAGTAGACTAAGAAAATCTGCACAAGGAGAGGTGTCCCCCGGATAATCTCGATGTAGGCCCCTGAAACCGCACGAAGAACTGAATTAGGCCACACCCGACAAAGCCCAGCCACAATGCCAATGCAAAGACCTAAAGCTATGGAAAGCGAGGTAATACGAAGCGTAACTGTTGCCCCCACAAGGAGTGAGGGCAACGCTCTGTAAAGGGCAGAGAAGTCAAAATTCACGCTACTTCGCTAACTCCCCAAACCATTTCCGGTAGATTTCATCGTACTTCCCGGATTCCTTAATCTTTCGAAGCGCTTCGTTAATGGCTGCAAGGAGCTCGAGATCTCCTTTCCGCATCGTCACTCCGTACTTTTCTTCTCCTTCCCGGAAAGTGGCTACAATCTTCATGTCCGGGAGCATCTTCATCCGATAAGCCACTTCCGAAAGATCGTTGACCACAGCATCAGCCCGACCATTCAGAACTTCCATGTAAGCCTTGTCAATAGTGTCGAAACGCTTGACCGTTACGCCTTCGATTTCGCTTACCGCCAAGTCCCCTGTCGTTCCAATCTGCACCGCTACGACTTTCCCTTTAAGGTCCTCAGGTCCTTTTATGGTGGTATTATCTTTCCGGACGGCTATTGCCTGCGAAGTCACATAGTACGGATCGCTCATTTCCTTGGACTTCAACCGCTCCTCGGTAATGGAAGTTGAAGAGATGATGATATCGAACTTACCTGCGTCCAGGGCCGGAAAGATTCCATCCCAGGCCGTATCAATGAATACTGCTTCTACCCCAAGCTCCTCAGCAATGGCCCGCCCCAGGTCGATATCAAACCCCACAATCTCTCCCTTTTCGTCGCGGAATTCCATAGGTGGGTACGTGGCATCGGTTCCAATGTAGATTTTTCCTCGAGCTTTAATTTCATCAAGTGTCGAGGCCGCAGCAAAACTGCTCATTCCCAAAAGAGCAAGAACCAGAAAGAGCAAAAATCTTTTCATCGGCAAACCCCCTTTTTTGACGAATATACCGCTTCTTGAAGGACCTGTCAACGAAGTGCCATCCAAAAGAAAGGATCGCACGCATGCTTTCCCTACCTTACTCCTTCGGGTACAATGACACCAAGGAGGTATGGGTATGAAGGACTGGAAAATTTTCATTGGGAGATATGAGGAGGCATTTAGGGAATCTCTGACCAGAGTAGCTTCACAGGGAGTGATTTCTCGAATCTGGCAAAAGGATTACACTCTCTGGAGCGAAGACCCAAAAGAAATCACCGACCGCCTTGACTGGCTTGAGGCTCCCTGCAGGATGCAGGGAATGGTAAAAACTCTCAAACACTCTGTTGAAGATATACGTCGAGAAGGCTTCACAAAGGCAGTGCTTCTTGGAATGGGTGGATCAAGCCTTGCCCCCCTCATGTTCTCCCAGGTTTTTCCAAGGGGAGAAGGAGCCCTGCCTCTCTATGTCCTTGACACCACCGACCCGGGAGAAATTCGAAAGCACTCCGGCAACCCCGAAACCACCCTCTACATTGTCTCTACGAAATCAGGGACAACTCTTGAAACAGCGGTGCTCTTTCGGTACTTCTACACTCTCCTTGTTGAAGCCGGTGTCCGAGAACCCGGAAAACACTTTGTGGCCATTACTGACCCGGGAAGTCCCCTCGCAAGAGAAGCCGAGGCTTACCGCTTCCGGAGCATCTTCTGCAACAACCCCAATCTCGGAGGACGATACTCCATTTTTTCGCTTTTTGGACTCCTCCCAGCAGCCCTTCTGGGTATAGACCTTTCCCTCCTTCTTGATAGTGCACGAAAAGGCATGGAGGCATGCTTCCCCGATTGCCTTCCTGAGAAAAACAAGGGGGCAACCCTTGGGGTTTTCCTCGGAAGCCTTGCCCTCTCAGGATGCGACAAGGTACTCTTCCTCTTCCCATCACCTCACCTTTTGACCTTTGGCATGTGGCTTGAGCAGCTCATCGCCGAGAGTACCGGAAAGAACGGCAAAGGCATTCTTCCGGTTGTGAAGGAAAAGCTGAGTTTTTTCCCTCGCAAAGACGTGGCGTACATCGTCTTCTTCGAGGAGGAGGACGAGCCCTTAGAGCATTTCCTCAAGACCCTCGAAGAAAGCAACTCACCCTACATTGCCATACCCATAGGGAATCCGTATTCCCTCGGAGAGCAGGCGTACCTTTTTGAATTCGCCGTAGCCCTTGCAGGACACTTCCTCGGCATCAATCCTTTCGACCAGCCTGATGTGGAATTGACGAAGCGTTTCACAAGGGAAATGCTCCGTGCCCGGAAAAAGCTCCTTCCTGACAGCGCCAGAAAAGAGAAAACCGTAACCTTCCTCTGGAAAAAGGAAGTCTCTTCACTTGAGGAAGCTCTGGAATCGTTTACGAAAGAGCTCAAGGCGGATGGATACCTCGCCATTCAGGCATTCACTCCATACAGTGCTGAGCTTGCGAAGACCCTCGAGGCCCTTGCTGAGGCGCTTGAAAAAAGGTGTGGTACCGTCGTCTCCTTGGGGTATGGTCCTCGCTACCTCCACTCCACAGGACAGCTCCACAAAGGGGATGGAGGAAAGGGGAGCTTCTTGCAGATTATCACTGAAAGCGATAGAGATCTTGCCATTCCTGATGAAGCCGGGAAACAAGAGAGTTCTCTCAGCTTCGGCACCCTCAAAATGGCTCAGGCCCTGGCCGACCGCCAGGCTCTCCAGGAAAGAGGCCGGAACGTTCTTACCCTCATCGTTCCAGAGGAGAAAGCGACAGAAAGTCTCGAAGAAGTTGCAACCCTTTTCAGGGGGTAAGGGAATTCCTTTCCCCCTTCTTCCTGCGTTTTTCCAGGTACATTCGGGCATCGGCAGAAGAAAGGAGCTTCTGGATTCTTTCTGAATGCGAAGGGAACGAGGGAGCCCATCCTGCGCTGAAGGAAAGACGATAAGGACGCGAGGTATTCTTGTTCCATTCCTCCACAAGATTCTCAAGACGGGTAAGAATCTTTCGGAGGTCCGAGTTCCTCATGCCCTTCAGAAAGACCACAAACTCGTCCCCTCCAATGCGGGCGATGATGTCTGACCTGCGGAAGACCTTTCGAATTATCTCGCTGAACTCCCGGAGAACCCTGTCCCCTTCCTCATGGCCGAACCGATCGTTAATCCACTTGAGGTTATCGAGATCGATGAAGAGAACCCCCGCCTCTTTCCCCTCCCGTTGGGCCTCAAGGAGGGCATGCTCGGCAAGAACCAGAAACCCTCGTCGATTGTAGAGGCCGGTGAGTTCATCCGTTAAAGAGAGGTGCTCGAGTTCCTGAATGCGCTGCTCTTTTTCCTCAAAATACTCCATAAGGCGAAGAATTTCTTCAATCTTTCGGGCAAAGAGCACGTACAGACGACGTTCCCTTCGGGTAAGGGGAAAGGGGGCCTCGAGAAAGAGAAGAACAGTCGCAGGTCCTACATTTATAGAGAAGGACCATTGATTTTCCCCCGAATACTGGATCGCTTCTCCCACTTCCTCTGCCGAAGAGAAACCCCACAAGGCCTTAGGCTCAAAGTTTCCATTCTTCTTCAAAAGAAGGGCCATACGCTGTGCCCCAAAGAGACGAACCGCCCCTTCCACGATTTCCCGAAAGAACCGATTGCGTGACTCAGGAATAGAGAGAGCAGAAATCTCATGGAGAACAGCAAGTTCTGCCTCAAGAGGAACCTCAAAAGAACACGAAAGGCAAGGTTCCTTCACCCTCTTCCCGGCAACAGCCACAACGATAGTCTTGTTTCGGAAAAGCGGTGCCCTACCGTAGGGA
>JACIZN010000028.1 GCA_014359405.1 Candidatus Caldatribacterium sp. | reverse complement strand
TGCGGGTTGATGACGAGGGAGTGAGCTTTCGGTCCCACCTTGACGGATCCCTCCATCGCTTTACTCCGGAGAGTTCGATTCGAATCCAGGAAGCCCTTGGGGCAGATATCATTATGACTCTTGATGAATGCGTGGGGTTTCCTGCTTCCTTTGAGCGGGAACGGAAAGCTGCAGAGAGGACTATCCGTTGGGCACGACGCTGTCGGGAGGTTTTTTCGGGAAATGGACAGCTCCTTTTCGGCATTATTCAGGGGGGAACAGAAAGAGACCTTCGCCGGTTCTGTGCCGAGAAGATTGTGGAGATTGGTTTTGACGGATACGCCATTGGGGGCCTGAGTGTAGGGGAGCCAAAGCCTTTGATGTACGAAATGATTGAGGTGGTGGAGCCCCTGCTCCCTGAGGATAAACCCCGTTACCTCATGGGAGTGGGGAGTCCGGAGAGTATCATTGAGGCGGTACTCCGGGGAGTGGATATGTTCGATTGTGTTCTCCCCACGAGGAATGCTCGTAATGCCTGCCTTTTTACTTCCCGTGGGCGGATGAACATAGATCGGCAGGAATTTGCTCGGGATTTCCAACCCCCAGATCCCGAGTGCACCTGTTACACCTGTCAGAACTTTTCACGGGCTTACCTTCGGCATCTCTTTAAAGCGGGAGAGATTCTCGCTGCTGAGCTTGCTACTATACACAACCTTGCTTTTATGGTAAAGTTAATGGCGGATGTCCGGAGGGCTCTGAAAGAAGGGTATTTCTGGGAGTTCGCCCGGGAGTTCTTATCTCTCTACAGGGACAAAGGGGTGATGTAAGTGAGTTTTTTCCTTTCCGTAGCTCATGCTGCACAGGAAGTCGCTTCTTCTCCGCTTCCTTCTTCTCCTCAGGCAGCACCAAATGTCTTTGCCCAGCTTCTCCCCCTCCTTTTCATCATCGCCATTTTCTACTTCCTCCTCATTCGGCCTCAGCAGCAGAGGCAACGTACCCAGCAGGAACTCTGGAAGAGCCTCAAGAAGGGGGATCGCGTGGTCACCATCGGCGGTATTCATGGAGTAATCACCCAGGTCGACGAGAACGAAGTAGTTCTTGAGGTTGCCAAGGACGTTCGCATCCGCTTCTCTAAGACTGCTATCGCCTCGAAGAAGTAATCTCCGAAGGAGGGTTGTCCATGAAGCGGCGGTTTCTCCCATGGCGGTTCCTTGTTGTGCTTGGGCTCATAGTTATTTCTCTTTTCGTGGTATTCCCGATTCAGGATCGAATTCGCCTTGGGCTTGACCTGAAGGGGGGGTCCCATATCCTCCTTGAGTGTGTGGACACCCCTGAGGCCCCAGTCGATGAGGATGCAGTACGTCGGGTGGTGGAAATAATTCGTAACCGCATAGACCAGCTTGGAGTCGCTGAGCCGGTCATTGCCCGCCAGGGTGAACGACGGGTGCTCGTGCAACTTCCTGGAGTCACGGATCCCCAGCGAGCGGTGGAAATCATTGGAAAGACGGCGCTCCTTGAGTTCAAGGATGAGACCGGAAAGACGCTTCTTACCGGAGCACACCTCAAGAATGCCCAGGTTCAGTTCGATCGCCTTGGGCGACCGGTAGTGGCGATTTCCTTTGACAGCGAGGGAGCGAAACTCTTTGCGCAGGCGACGACTGCGAACGTGGGGAAGCCCTTGGGGATTTACCTTGATGGTAAGCTCATCTCTAACCCCATTGTGCAGGAACCCATTCCGGGAGGAGAAGCTCAAATTACCGGGCGGTTTACTCTTGAGGAGGCTCAGAACCTTGCCATTCTTCTCCGGGCTGGAGCCCTTCCTGTAAAGGTTGAGGTGATTGAGAATCGCTCGGTGGAACCGACTCTTGGGAGAGATTCGGTACGGGCAGGACTGCGCGCTGCTGTTCTCGGAGTCATCCTTGTCCTTGCCTTTATGGTCCTGTACTACGGGGCCTTTGGGCTTCTTGCAGACCTTGCCCTTTTGTGCTTTGTTCTCTTTTTCTTTGCGGTCTTCATCGGTCTTCGGGCGACCCTCACCCTTCCGGGGATTGCCGGTTTCGTGCTCACGGTGGGGATGGCGGTGGATGCAAACGTCCTTATCTTCGAGCGGATCAAAGAAGAATTCCGCGCCGGCAAGACCTGGAGGGCCTCAATTGAGGCCGGTTTCCAGAAGGCCTTCCGAACAATTCTTGATGCCAACCTCACCACCCTCATTGCTGCGGTGCTCCTTTTCTCCCTTGGTTCCGGACCGATTAAGGGATTTGGGGTAACCTTGAGCCTTGGCATTCTCTGCAGCATGTTCACCGGAGTCTGGGTAAGCCGGGTTTTTGTGGACCTTTTTGCAGATCGCTTGAAGATGCGCGCCTGAGGGAGGACGGACCATGGAATTCATTAGAGGAACGCACATCAACTTCATGGGGGTTCGGAGGATAGCGTATGTTGTGTCCATTATCTTTGTAGCCTTGAGCTTGGGGAGCATTGCACTTCGGGGCCTCAACTACGGCGTAGATTTTGCCGGGGGGACTCTCCTCCAGTTCCGTTTCCCCCGGGAAGTGACAACCGAAGAGCTCCGGGCAACCTTAGGGACGATGGGACTTGAAAAGAGCGTCATTCAGCGCTTTTCCCCGACGGAAGTCGTTATCCGGACACCCAAGCTTTCCCAGGAAGACCAGAATCGTCTTGCGGCTCTCCTCAAGGAAAAGTTTGGTTCGGCTGAACTCTTGCGCATTGAAGATGTGGGACCGGCGGTTGGGGCTGATCTCCGGCGCATGGGAATTGTGGCTCTTCTTGGTGCCATTGGAGGGATTCTTGTCTATGTAGCTTTTCGCTTTGAGTTTCGCCCTGCGGTGACCTCTATTCTTGCCTTAGCCCACGACGGTCTTTTTGTGGTTGGCGTGGTGTCGCTCCTCCAGAAGGAATTCACCATTCCAATTCTTGCAGCGGTCCTGACCGTTTTGGGGTACTCCATTAACGATTCCATCGTTGTTATGGATCGAGTTCGGGAAAACCTTGTGGGGAAAAAGCGAAGTGAAGACCTCGAGGAGATTGTCAACCGAAGCATCAACGAGGTTCTCTCCCGGACTATCAATACGGCGTTGACCACTGCCTTGCCTGTTCTTGCCCTCTACTTCTTCGGCGGGAAGATGCTCCAGGACTTTGCCCTGGCGATTCTTGTTGGACTTGTGGTGGGGACATACTCTTCGATTTTCGTGGTGAGTGCCCTGTGGGTCGACTGGGAGAAACGACGGCCTCGCCGGAGGTAAGGTGTTTGGAGAAGCGCTGGCGAATTCGGCGGGTTAACGAGGCACACCTTCGACGCCTCATGCGAGAGCTCTCTCTTCCTTCTGCCGCAGCCCGCATTCTCCTCAATCGGGGGATTACTACCCCTGAGGATGGGAAGAGGTTCCTTGAGCCTTCGCTGAGGTCTCTCGATGGCCTGTTTGACCTTCCGGGGATTCATGGGGCGGTATCTCTTGTGGAACGGGCAATTCGTCAGGGTTCGCAGATTCTCATCTTTGGAGATTACGATGTCGACGGACTTACAGGTTCGGCTATTCTTGCCCGTTTTCTTCGTCGCTTCAACGAAAGCGTCGAGGTGTACGTTCCGAGCCGTTTCCTTGAGGGTTACGGTCTCACCAAAGAGGCGGTAGACCGAATAGTTGCCCGGAAGCAGTCTTCCCTCCTTGTGATTGCCGTGGATTGCGGCATCAGGGATACTGAGGGGGCAAGAATCCTCAAGGCGCACGGTGCAGGGCTTATCGTTCTCGATCACCATTTTCCCGACCCTTTGCACTATCCTGAAGCGGACGCCATCGTGAGTACATGGGATTTCGGAGGGAACAGGGTTTCCCTTCTTTCGGGGGCTGGTTTGGCGCTCCTTTTTGTCCGGGCTTTAGCACTGCACCTTGGGGTCACAAGGGATCCGGCGGAGGAATACCTGGATTTGGCCTGTCTTGGGACAGTAGGTGATGCAGTGCCTCTCCTTGGGGAGAACCGGGTCATTGCGAAGTACGGACTCGAAATCCTCAACAGGAACCCTTCTCTTCCGGTGCGGGCACTCTGTGAGGCCTCCGGTATTGGGGGACGCCCGGTGAGCGCTGATAGTGTGGGTTTCATTCTTGCTCCCCGAATCAACGCTGCAGGGAGAGTGGATCACCCAAAGGTTGCTCTTGATCTTCTCCTCTGTGACCATCCTGAGGAAGCCCTGGTCCATGCGAGGCGCTTGAACGCTTTGAACAGCAAGCGGCAGGAAGAAGAGGAACGGGTGTTCAGGGACATTCTTACAGACCCTGAGAAACAGGTTTTCCTTGAGGATGCAATTGTGGTTCTCTCTGGGAAAGGCTGGAACATTGGGGTTTTGGGAATTGTAGCCTCTCGCTTGAGCGAGAGGCTCCTGCGACCGGTTATCGTCCTGGGGGAAGTAGGGGAGGTCGCCGTAGGCTCGGGAAGGAGCGTAGAGGGCTTCAATCTCCTTGAAGCACTTAAGGAGTGTTCTTCCCTTCTTGTCCGATATGGTGGGCACGAGATGGCAGCAGGGGTGAAAATTCGGACAGAACACATACCGCTTTTCCGAAAGCGCCTCAACGAGCTCTTTGCGCGGAGGATATGCGAAATTTCCCTTTCCCAGGGGCTTGTTGTGGATGCGGTGGTGGGGCTTCGAGACATTGATGGGCGGTTCCTTTCCTTCTGGGAGAAGCTCAAGCCCTTTGGAGAGAAGAATCCCAATCCCCTCTTGGCTACGCTGAACGTGGTGCTCGAGCGGCGGTGGGCGTGGGGGCGGAAGGGGAACCACCTTCGTTTGCTCCTTCGCCAGGGAAAAGAGTACCAGGAAGCGGTGGTTTTCGAGGGGAGTGGTCGAATGGAAGAACTCTGTGGGAGTTCTCTTGCAGATTTTGCCTTTGAGGTGCACAACGGAGGAGAGGACGCCTTTTACCTTAAGGTACATGACTGGCGAATTAAAAAGTGAGGAGGCTGAATTGGCTGTGGATCTTGCCCAGTACATCCGCAATATTCCCGATTTTCCCACTCCAGGAATTCAGTTCAAGGACATCACGACGCTCCTCAAGAGGAAGGAGGCGTTTCGGGAAGCAATCCATCGTCTTGCAGAAGCCCTGCGCCCAGCTCATCCTGAACTTGTGGTGGGGATTGAGGCTCGGGGTTTCATCATTGGGGCACCGGTTGCGTACCTTCTTGAGTGCGGCTTTGTTCCGGTGCGAAAGAAAGGGAAGCTCCCTGCAGAGACGTTAGCTAAGACGTACCAGCTTGAGTACGGTTCGGCGACTCTTGAAATTCACAGAGATGCCATCGAGGCTGGGCAGCGGGTAGTTGTGGTGGATGATTTGCTCGCCACAGGGGGAACGACGAAAGCGGTGTGTGAGATGGTGGAGGAACTGGGAGGAAATATTGTGGGAATCGGTTTTGTTATAGAGCTTGAAGCCCTTCGGGGAAGGGAACGGCTTGCAAAGTATCCCGTTGTTTCCCTGGTGAAGCTGTAGGGGTGAGATGGATGAGCCAGGTGGGATAGAGGAAAGGGAGAGTCTCGAGACACTCCTTGCCAAAATCTCCTCCTACCACCCTGACTTCGACCGAGATCTCGTTACCCGGGCGTACACTTTTGCTCTCCAGGCCCACGCGGGGCAAACGAGGCTTTCGGGGGAGCCTTTCTTTGTGCATCCTCTTTCGGTTGCCCATATCGTGGCGGATCTCCGGATGGATGAAGCAACTATTGCCGCTGCGCTTTTGCACGACGTCCTTGAGGACAACGAGAGTCTCACCCCAGAGGACCTCCAGAGGGAATTTGGGGAGGAAGTCACCCGCCTTGTCCAAGGAGTCACGAAACTCAACGTTGGTTTCTCGTACTCTTCTAAGGAGGAAACGCAAGTCGAGAATTACCGACGACTTTTCCTCGCCATGGCCGAGGATGTCCGGGTCATCATCATCAAGCTCGCCGATCGGCTCCACAACATGCGAACGCTCAAGTACCAGAACCGGCAAAAAAAAGAGGAAATTGCCCGGGAGACTCTTGAGATTTTCGCTCCCATAGCGCACCGCTTAGGGATGTACGCTCTCCAGGTGGAACTTGAGAACCTCTCCCTCTTTTTCCTTGACCCCGAAGCTTACTGTGCCATTCAGCAGGGGATAGAGCGGCTGAGGGCCGAGCGAGAAGCGCAGATTGAGGAAGCCAAAGAGCAGCTTGCGGCTCGTCTCAAGCGGGCAGGAATCGAGGGAGAAATTCAGAGTCGCTTCAAGCACATCTACAGCATCTACAACAAACTCCGCCGTCAGAACCTCACCCTTGAGGACCTGCCAGACCTCATCGCCCTGCGGGTCATCGTGCGCACGGTCGATGAGTGCTACGCGGTTTTGGGCATTGTCCATTCTCTCTGGAGCCCCATTGAAGGCCGCTTCAAGGACTACATTGCCGTTCCCAAATCGAACATGTACCAGTCGCTCCACACCACCGTCATCGGGCCTAAGGGGCTCCCGATGGAGATTCAGATTCGGACCTGGGATATGCACCAGGTTGCAGAATACGGCATCGCTGCCCACTGGAAGTACAAGGAAGGGAAAACCCAGGGCAAGGATGACGGATTTGACGAACGAATGGCTTGGCTTCGGCAGATTCTCGAGTGGCAGCAGGATTTGAAGAGTACCCGGGAGTTCATGGAGAGCCTGAAGATTAGCCTCTTTGACGACGAAGTCTACGTCTTTACTCCCAAGGGGGACCTGAAGAAGCTCCCCAAAGGGTCTACTCCAATCGATTTTGCCTACCTCATCCATACCGAAGTTGGCAATACCTGTGTGGGAGCCCGGGTCAACAAGAAAATGGTTCCTCTGGACTACGAGCTCAAAAGCGGAGATATCGTGGAAATCATTACTTCCCGCTCCTCTTCTGGCCCGAGTGTGGACTGGCTGAAGATTGCCAAGACCCCTGCAGCTCGGAGCAAAATTCGGGCTTTCCTTCGGAAGAAAAACCAGGAAATGAACCGGGAACGGGGTCGGGAGCTCTTCGTCCGGGAAATGGAGAAGTACTCTTTGACCCCAGAAGAGAACGTCGCTGTCACAGAGAATCTCAATGCCTTTCTTGAGAAGGAACGCTTGAAGGACATCGAAGACCTCTACGTGGCCATAGGGGAAGGACGCTACAGCGCTCGGCACGTGGTGAACCGGATTATACCCTACTCCATTCGTCGGCGCTTCCAGGAGAAGAGAAAATCTGGGGCGGTTCACCCCTTCCGGGAAGAGGAGAGCGTTATCGTCCAGGGAGTTTCCAATCTCGTTGTTCGCCTGGCTCGCTGCTGTGCCCCAATTCCAGGGGATGAGATTGTGGCCTTTGTCACCCAGGGGAAAGGAATAACGGTGCACCGCAAGGACTGCGCCAACCTCGTTTCCCAGGACTCGAGCCGTTTCCTCGATGCAGAGTGGGTGGAGGACCTTGAGGGTCATTTCCACACCGGTATTGTGGTTGAAGCCCTTGACCGGCCCAAGCTCCTTGCAGATGTTTCTGGGGCTATTGCGAACTGCCAGGTGGAGATCAGGGCTGTTCGGGCGCACACGGTTGGCGACATTGCCCACATTCACTTAGTGGTGGACGTAAGGAATCGGGAGGAGCTCGAGGGAGTACTCAAAGAGATTCGCAAAGTCTCGAATGTCCAGAATGTGAAGAGGGGAGGAGTTTTTTCCGGGCGATGAGGGCCGTGGTGCAACGGGTTCAAAAAGCTGCTGTTCGAGTGGATGGGAAAATCGTTGGAGCCATTGACCAGGGACTTTTGGTCTTCCTTGGGGTTGGGAAGGACGACACGGAAAAGGACCTCGAGTTCATGGTGCGGAAAATTCCGCGCCTTCGGGTTTTTGAGGACGAGGAGGGGAAGATGAACCGGAGTCTCCTCGATGTTCAGGGGGCCGTGCTCTGTGTATCTCAGTTCACCCTCTATGGGGACTGTCGCCGGGGATTGCGTCCGAGCTTTGACGAAGCAGCGCCTCCGGATATGGCGAGGCACTACTATGAGGAGTTCTTGCGCCGCTTGCAAGAAGAAGGAGTTCCAGTGGCAAGCGGAATTTTCGGTGCCTTTATGGAAGTAGAGCTTGTGAACGACGGCCCGGTCACAATCCTTCTTGAGAGCAAGGAAAGGAGGAGAAAATGAAGCTTGCCTTTGAGCGTTTCGTCCTTGGGGATTTCGCCACCAACTGCTACGTCATCCACAACGGTAAGGAAGCCATTCTCCTTGACCCTGCCTCACCTTCTTTGGAGCTCAAAGAGTGGATAGAAGCGCAGGGTCTTTCGGTTACCTTTATCGTGAATACCCATGGCCATATTGACCACATCGGAGGGAACGCTTTCTTCAAAGAGGCCTTTCCTTCGGCGGTTCTGGCCATTCACGATGGGGATCTGGTGTACCTCTCGCGTCCGGACCTGAATCTCTCAGAGGAAGTTTCCCGTCCTTTCGTTTCACCCCTTCCGGATCTCCTCTTCCAGGGCGAGACGGCGCATTTTCTCTTTGGGGATACCCGGGTTGAGGTTATCGCGACTCCCGGACACACCCCGGGGAGCATCTGCCTCTTTTTCCCCGAGACCATGTGGCTCTTCAGCGGGGATACGCTCTTTTTCGGGTCTGTGGGCCGGACGGATCTCCCTGGGGGGTCATTCCGAGAACTCATCGCAAGTTTAGAACGCCTCTTTGCCCGTTTTGACGATCAAGTCCTGGTTCTCCCCGGCCATGGCCCGGAAACAACCATCGGTTCAGAACGAAAATCAAATGCCTACTACCTCATGTACGTAGCCCAAAAGTGAGGCATTACCTCACTTTTGGGCTTTTTCGATGAGGCCGAGGTACTTGGAAACCAGAGCTTCTGCCCTTTCCTTTTCTTTTGCTTCTGCAAAGACCCGAATGAGGGGTTCGGTTCCTGAAGGTCGGACAAGAACCCAGCTCCCATCTTCAAAGATGACTTTAAAGCCATCAATGGTTATGCGGTTCTTTTCTTGGGCCGTGGCTTTGTCTACCGCCTGGAGCACGACATCCCTTTTCTCAGGATCAATGGCAACTTTCTTCTTGACCTGGTAGTATGGTGGAAGCTCTTTTAAAAGCTCACTCAGGGGTTTCTCCCGGGTGGCAAGGATATGGAGGATGAACGCCGCAGCCATTGCACCATCTCGCCCCCAGACGAAATCCGGGAAAATCATTCCGCCGTTCTCCTCGCAGCCAAAGATTCCTCCGTGTTCCTGGAGAGCCTTTGCCACCACGAGGTCCCCTACGGCGGTGGTGATGACCTCACGGTTGGTGGCCCGAGCAATCTCCTGGAGAATGTGGGTGGTGGCAACCGTTGTCACGATGGGACCAGGGATGGGTCGCGCTGCGAGTTCCCGAGCAACGAGGCTCACACTCAAGTCCCCGGGTACGAATTCCCCCTTTTCGGTAATCACGATGAGCCGGTCTCCATCACCATCCTGGGCAAAGCCGAGATCGAAGTCACCATGACGAATGAGAGTGGTGATATCCTTAAGGTTTTCGGGAGTGGGTTCGGGATTCCTTCCCGGGAAGTTCCCATCAGGATGCGCATTGAGGCTCACGACACGGCATCCCAACTCCGAGAGAAGGTAGGGCGTGATGAGGGAGGGAGCACCATTAGCACAGTCAAGAACAACGCGGAAGTTTTTCTTTCGGATAGCTGTGCTGTCGACGCGGGATATGATGGCAGCAATGTAGTCCCAGCGGATATCCCGCTTCAGGGTTTCCTGACGGATTTCAGACCAGGAGGCTCGACGAAAGGTCTCGGCAAAGAAGATGCGCTCAACTTCCACTTCCTTTTCCCGATCGAGGCCCTTGCCGCTTTTCTCCATGAACTTGATGCCGTTCCACTCAGGAGGGTTGTGGCTTGCTGTGACCATCGCCCCCCACATCTGCCATTCCCGGCAAGCCCACTGGAGGGCCGGCGTTGCCGTAACCCCGAGTTCCACCACCTGGCACCCTGCGGAGAGAAACCCGGCAACGACGGCGTTGTAGAGCATTTCGCTGTGCTTTCGGGCATCACGTCCCACAACTACGCTTTCCCCTTCAATGAAGGTTCCAAAGCTCAGGGCGAGTCTTGTGGCCATCTCGGGAGTCAGGGCTTCGTTTGCGACGCGCCGTATGCCAAAAGTTCCAAAGAGCTTCGGCATTTCTTTCACCCCGCTTGTTGACAGAGATGGTACAATGGAAACCAAAGCTTACTCCCATTATACCAGGTGGAAGCCCATGCGGGAGAAAATTGAGGCCTTAGCCCGTATCAGTGAGCTCATCACCTCGGATCTCTACTTTGAGGATATCCTGCGCCTCATCGTCACCATTACCGCTCAGGTTATGGGCTCAAACATCTGTTCACTCATGCTCCTTGACGAGAAGAAAAAACTCCTCGAGGTGAAGGCCACCCAATCGGTGAGCGAAGCGTACAACCGGAAGCCTCCGCTTCGTCTTGGAGAGGGCATTGCAGGGCTTGCGGCACTCGAGCGGCGCCCTATCATCGTGTACGACGTGAAAAAAGACCCTCGCTACGTGAACAAGGACATCGCCGAAAAAGAAGGACTTGCTTCTCTTGTGAGCTTACCCCTCGTCGTTCGAGGGAGGGTCATCGGTGTTCTCAATCTCTACACCTCTGAGCCCCGGGATTTCACCGAAGAGGAAATCAAACTCCTCACCGCCATAGCCAATCAGGCGGCAATTGTCATCGAGAACCATCGCCTCCTCATGGAGAGTGAGCTGGTGAAGGAGGAACTTGAGAGCCGCAAAAAGATTGAGCGGGCCAAGGGTATCCTCATGCAGGAGTACGGGCTGACTGAAGAAGAGGCGTATCGCCGAATCCAGCGCTACAGCATGAATAAGCAAAAGAGCATGAAGGAAGTTGCCGAGGCCATTATCCTCGCCTGGGAAATGAAGAAGAAATAGAAACCCCCAAGAACACCCCTGTTCCGATGAGAACAATCGTCGCCCCCGCGGGAGCATCGAGAAGGTACGCAAGGAAGAGTCCCCCAAGCGATATGGCGATGCCGTCAAAAAGGGCAAAGAGCATGACCTGAGGCACGGTTCGCGCTCTCTGGAGGGCGGTTGCCGCAGGAAGCACAAGGAGAGCCGAGGCAAGCACAATCCCCACAAGCCGCATGGTTACCACAACCACTGCCGCCACAAGCACCACAAGAAGGTACGAGAAGGCTTCGGTAGGAACACCACTTGCCTTTCCTCCTTCAGGGTCTAAGGTAGCGATGAGGAATTCTTTGTAGAAGGCGAAAAGGAGGACAAGGACCACTGAAGTTGTAACAAGGGCAAAGAGGAGGTCTTCTCTTGTGATGGCAAGGATGTTGCCGAAAAGGTACCCGAAGAGGTCCACATTTCGTATCCTCCCCACTCCAATGAGGAATGCCCCCAAGGCCATGGTGCTTGCAAAAACGATGCCGATGAGGGTGTCCTCTTTGAGGCGTCGGTGTCTCGAGAGGACAGCTATGCCAAGGCTTGCGAGGATACAGAAGAAAAAAGCCGAAAGGGTAGGGTTTATTCCGAGGACGTACCCGAGGGCCACACCCCCAAAAGCGGCATGGGATATCCCTGCCCCCATGAAGGATAAGCGCTTGAGGACCACGAAAACCCCCACGAGAGCGCAGAGTGTCCCCACAAGGCATCCTGCAAGGAAAGCCCGCTGCATGAAGCCGAGGCTCAGGATGCTCATTGCTCCCCACGCTCTCTCCGGACCACGATGTGGGGAATTTCCCCGTGGTGGAAGAAAGCCGCTTCTTTGCCGTAGAGGGCTTCAAGCATTTCCTCAGAGATAACCTCCTCAGGCCTTCGATGGCAGAAAATGGTCCGATTCAGACAGGCGATGCTGTCGGCATACTGTGCCACAACCCCCACATCGTGAGAGACGATGAGGATGGTTTTCCCCTCCTCTTTCAACCGCAAAAGGAGCTCGTAGAAGCTCTCGCTGCCTTTGGGGTCTACGGCAGTGGTGGGTTCGTCGCAGAGGAGGACTTCCGGATTTGTGCTCAGGGCTCGGGCGATGAGGGCCCGTTGCCTTTGCCCTCCTGAAAGCTCTCCTAAAAGTTTCTCTCCCAAATCCTCAAGATGAACTACCTCGAGGGCTTTTTCGACCGCTTCCCAGTCAGCTCTCTTAGGCCTTTTCCCCACCCCAATGAGCCCGTATCTTCCCGTGAGTACGAACTCTCGCAGGGTAATGGGGAAGTAAGGGTCGAAGTGAGGAAGCTGGGGAACGTATCCGATGCGATGGCGAAATTTTCCCAGGTCCTTGGGAGGTCTCCCAAAGACGAGAACCTCGCCTTTCTGCACCGGCAAAAGCCCAAGGATGATTTTGAGAAGGGTTGTTTTCCCCGCTCCGTTTGGTCCGATGAGGGCGACGAATTCTCCTTGCTCGACCACCAAGGAGACGTCCTCGAGTACCGGAGTCCCTTCGTAGGCGAAGGAAAGATTTCGGATTTCAATGACCGGATTCGCCATTTCTGGTATTTCTCAGAGCTTCAACGAACTTTCTGAGGTTTTCCTCCATGAGAACGTGGTAGGGGGTGTCGGGGAAGCTTCCCAGGGGGTCGAAAAAGACAAGGACAGCTTCTGCCTCTTTCGCGAGGACCTGAGCCGCCTTGGTACTGAACTGGGGCTCAACGACGATAACCCGAGTATTCTTTTCCTTCATGAGGGTTACGAGTTCCGCAAGCTCCCTTGGTGTGGGCTCATATCCTGGGGCTTTCTCAAGAATCCCAACCTCGAGGAGTCCATAGTCTCGAGCGAGGTAACTCAACGAGGCATGGGTAGCCACAAAGGAACAAGAAGGGAGGGAAGAGAACTCTTTCGCAAATCGAGCATCGAGTTCCCCGAGGACTTGGGCGTATTTTTGGGCATTCTCCTTGTACAATCTTTCCCCCTCGGGATCAAGGAGCGCAAGACTTTGGGCAATATTCTCGAGAATCTTCTGGGCATTCCGCAGGGAAAGCCAGACGTGGGGATTCGCTTCCTTGTGCTCTCCTCCTTCTGCAAGGAGTTCGAGTCCAGAAGACACGTAGAACACCGGTGCTTTCTCCCCCCTTGCCGCCTTGATGATTTTCTCAAGGTAGGAATCAAAGCCAAGACCGATGAGGAAAAAAGCCTCAGCCTGTGCTACCCTGGCAACGTCTGAAGGAGTAGGCTCGTAGGTGTGGGGATTGGCTCCATTGGGAACAAGCTGCACGACCTTCACCCGGTCCCCCCCGACCTGAGCAACGAGGCTGCAGAGAGGAGGAATGGACGCTCCAACGGTGAGGGCCAGAGCCTGTCCAAGAAGGAGGGGAATGAGGATTCCGGAAAGCCAGCGAATCCCCCGAAGCACTGAACTACGCCTCCTTCCAGAAGAGCCCGCAGTGGCAGCGGCCGTCCCGTTCGACGCTTCCCTGGCGGGTTTCAAGGCAGGGACAAATGTTCTCGGGGATGTTGTCGATTTTGCAAGGACAGTAGAAATCTCCGTAACGCTCGTACTTTTTGAGAAGGGCTTCGATGAGCGGTTCTTTCATCTCGTTGAAGCGGTAGTTCCTGAGCCGGGCGAAGTTCTCCACCCGGGCGCGGATTTCCTCTTCTGGGGTCATGTCCTTTGGTCGCCTGAGGACCCAGGCTCCGCTTTCGTTCTCAAGGGTGAGAACCGCCCCACAGACAGGGCAGACGATTTTCTTTCCCGGAACTTTTTCTTCCTTGAGAGGGAAGGCAACCTGGCATACAGGGCAAAGAATCCGCTCGGCATTCATTTCTTGAGTGCCTCCTTAATACGGAGCTCATCGTATCCTACGATGACTTCTTCGCCAATGACAATGACCGGGAAAGCCCTCCTCCCCGAGATACGCTGGACCTCGGCAACGGTTTTCTCCTTCTCCGGTTCAGGAAGGAGATCAACGTCCACCGACTGGTACGCAATGCCCTGGCTTTCGAAGAACCGCTTGGCCATCTTGCAGAAAGGACAGGTACTCAGCGCATAGAGCATAATGGACTTCATGTCTTACACCTCTTTCATTCAAGCATTACATTGTAGACCCATCGGAGAGGGAGTTTATTCCCCTTCGGTGCCTTTTGGCTTACTTCCAGGTTACTTCCTTTACCTCGACGAAGAAGCGATTCCCCTCTTTCTCCGGGTCCTGAAGATCGACGACAAGGGGGAAGTAGCCCTCTTTGGTGAGGAGTACCCGAGCCATTGTTGTGCCGTTCTGTTTCACTTCTATCCAGAGGGCTTCTCTCTCAAAGCGGGTCTCGGCAGAAAGAACCGTTACCTCCGTCTCTCCTTCTTCGCTCTTTTGCTTCCACTGGAAACCTTCTGTGAACTTTTCCCCCTCAAGAAGGGGAGGGACAAGGAACATCTGGGCAACCGAAAGAGCAGCCCCTATTCCGGCAAGGGCAGGGTTGGCAAGCACAATTGGAGCAATTGCTTCCTGGAGGTTACCCTTTTGAGTCTTGAAGGTTGTGGTGAAGCCCTCCCCATCCATGGTGAAGTTTACCTGTACCTCGTAGTTTTCCTCGTCGAGTTGCTTGGATTCCATTTCAAGACGCCCCTCCTTTGTGGTTCCTTCTTCTTCCACCCGAAGGGTATAGGTAATCCTCTGCACGTTCTCCAGGTTGACGGTGCAGGAACTCGCAAAGAGCACAAGAAGGACCAGGACAACCGGTACGGCTTTTCTAAGCATTTGCTCACCTCCTTTCTCACCTATGTTAGCACAAAAGCTACGCTTTTTCCTTTCTTTTTACGAGCAGCCACTGATCGCCCTGGGTGTGGATGAGGGCGTACCTACCCTGCATTTTTACGCCTTTAGCCTCAAAGAGGATTTCTCCTTCTTCCCACTTTTCAGGGATGTAGAACCCCCTGTCCCAGATGGCGACCTTCCCCTTGCCGTAGCCCTCTACGATTTCTCCTTCGAAATCCGCGTACTCAAGGGCGTGGTCCTCCACAGCGATAGCCAGTCTCCGTTCCCCAGGTTTTTGGGGTATGCCTCGAGGTACTGCCCAGCTCTTCAGCATCCCGTTCCGTTCAAGGCGAAGGTCGAAGTGGTGGTGTGAAGCCCAGTGTTCCTGAACCACCAGGATGAGCGCCAGGGTTCATTCCCTCCTTCCTTTACGGGTTTTTTAAACCCTCTCTATTCTACCTGGTTTTGTAGACGAGAAGGGTTTTGCAAGGGGGGAAGGTACTGTGAACGAAACTCTGGTCGATCTACACAAAAATTTTTTCCACCCCCCTTGACAGGGAGGGGGACCCGTTGTATTCTACAATTACCATGGGTTCCGAGGAATCGGAAGGTGGCGGGTAGCTCCAGACCCTCCCCAAGCGAGGAGGCAAGGAGCAAAACCTGCGGAAGAGGCGGAATGCCTCCTGAAACACCGGATGGTTCGTTGGAGCCCATGGTTCTTTTTTGGCCCTCTTTTTACTCCCGCAGGACGACGAAGCGCTCGAGAACCCTCTGGGGAATGCGGTAGCGGGGAAGGTAGAAGAGGTTGTGCTCGGCGTGGAACCACTGGATTTCCTTCGGGGCGGAAAGGGCCCGGTAGAGCTCCAGGGTGCATTCCGCCGGAACAATGGTGTCCTGGGTGGCGTTGAAGAGGAAAACGGGAGTGGCGGTGATTTTCCCTGCCGCGTGCAGGGGGTCGAGGTCCCGAAAGGCCCGGGCAACGTCCCGGATTGGCACCCCCTTTTTCTGGAGGTCGTAGCGGATGTTCACAATGGAGTCGAGCATGCTCTCGGCAAAGAGAATCTCGATGTTCCCTCCGCCAACGACAAGGGCAATCCCCCTGAACTTCCCGTAGAGCGCAGAGACGACTGTGCCCACGAGGGCCCCAAGGCTCACCCCGAGGAAGAAGATTTCTTTCCTTCGGATTTCCTCGTGGGTTTCGAGGAACCGGAGGGCAAGGAGCGAATACTCGAAGGTGCGCAGGAAGGCCCGGTGGTCGTCCTCAAGGTCCGTGGAGAGAATGTCCCGGCCGTTTACGCTCCGCTCCCCGTGGTACTCCATGTCGATGGCCAAAACGGCAAAGCCCCTCTGCGCCGCCTCAGAGGCGAAAAAGACGAGGTTCTCCTTCGATCCCCGGTAGTGGTGGAGGAAGAAGAGAGCAGGGTGGGGAGGAGGAGTTTGGGGAAGGAGGAAGAGGGCAGGGAGGTCCGGTTTCAGGAAGATGCGGAAGATGGTGTACCCCTTGCGTTCCCTGAAGATGGTCGCATTCTTCTCCACAGTGCCTCTCTCCTTTCCCGGTAAGGATACCACAAAAGGGGGCTGGTGGTGGCGAATTTTGCGAGGATATGGTAAGATTAAGGAAAACAAGGAGAAAAGAGGAGATATCGAAGGCAGTGTCTGAGAGCGAGGATTCGGACGAGCGGTCTTTTTTCTCCTGTTTCTTTCTTTCCCGCGAAGGTGCCTCATTTTTCCCTCGCGCATTCTGGGGGATGGTGTAAGTGGAGTACCTGGGGACGGTTCTTCTCATCCTTCTTCTTGTCGCCATCAACGCCTTTTTCGCCGCTTCTGAGATTGCCCTCATTTCGACCCGGAGGAGCCAGCTCCACCTTGCCAGGGGGAAGGGCTCAGAGAGGCAGCTTGAGGCCCTGCGGCGTCTTCTCGAGAACCCGAGCGAATTCTTAGCCACCATCCAGATTGGGGTTACCATGGCGGGGTTCTTCGCAAGCGCCACGGGGGCTGTGTCGCTGGCAAGGAATCTGGGCAGAAAGCTTGAGGGGACAGGCCTTCCGATTCTTTCGGTTCTCGGGGAGGAGATTGCGGTTATCTTCGTTACGGTCGTCATCTCCTTCCTCACTCTTGTCCTTGGGGAGCTTGTCCCCAAGCGGGTTGCCATGGCCCATCCGGAGCGCTTGGCGCTTCTCTCCTCCCGTCTGATTCTCTCCCTTTCCCGGATCCTCCGCCCCGCGGTGGTGGTCCTTTCTGCCTCCACGGACTTCATATCCCGCCTCTTTGGGGTCTCCCAGGAGGCCACAAGTTCCCTGAGCGACGAGGAGCTCAAGCTCTTCATCAGCGAGCAGAGGACCCTACCTTTGGAGGAGCGGCGGCTCATCAGCGAGGTCTTCGAGTTCGGGGATACCTTGGCCTACGAAGTCATGACGCCCCGGACGGACA
>JACIZN010000027.1 GCA_014359405.1 Candidatus Caldatribacterium sp. | reverse complement strand
TTAACCGCAACCGTAGGGCTATCTACCCTTGTGGGCATGTACAAGGTAGAGTACGGAATGCTTATGGCTGGGGCCTCCTTACTTCTTTTGCCGGTCCTGGCAATCTTTATAGTAGGTAGAGAA
This sequence comes from Candidatus Caldatribacterium sp., assembly GCA_014359405.1. NCBI lineage: Bacteria > Pseudomonadati > Atribacterota > Atribacteria > Atribacterales > Candidatus Caldatribacteriaceae > Candidatus Caldatribacterium > Candidatus Caldatribacterium oleiphilum. The sequence continues at coordinate 18,148 of JACIZN010000027.1, read as the reverse complement.
AGATTCGTGGAAGGAATTTTGCGAGGAGCCATAAAAGGGTAACGTAGGAGGGGTGCTGGAGAGTGAATTACCCTTTTTGGAAGGTGAAAACCAGTTTTGAGGATTTTTCCGGAATCATAAGAGGTGCTATCTCGGACCGTACCTGTTTTGTAGAACACTTCGTTGATGAAGTTGTCATGCAACATATCGCTGAGAAGTACCTCGGTATACAATGGATTCCTGTCTTTGGAAACTTGAGAGAGAGGTGCAGATGTCTTCGAGATTCTTCCGGGTTCCTTCTTCTTCCCGGTGAAGTAGAAAAGAGGGCTTTGGAAAACTATGTAAGTTTTTTCACCGCAATAGGGTATGCTTACATACCCGACATTGCCTTTTTTGCCTATTCCTCAAAGCTTCTTTCACAGTCACTTCCAGAAGCTGAGGACACGGCTGTCCTTTCGAAGGGCAAACGCACTTGGGCTCAGGAAGGGGTTGGTTTTATCAGGTCGTGGGAGGACTTCGAATCTTTTCCCTGGGATACTCTTAAAGCATTGGACCTTGAAAGGTACTATCGTTTTCTGGAGAAGATTCTTCCAGAGGGCCAAAAAGTGGTGGTTACAGGGAGCCTCTTTGAACACCTATTAGAAAGGGTTTTAGGGTATGAGCATCTTTTTTACTCTATTCATGATAATCCTGAATTGGTTCGGGCAATTCTTGAAAAGCTAGGCAGAGCGAACGAACTCTTCTACCGGGAAGCGGTGCAGTACGATTGCGTTGGCGGCATAATGCATGCCGACGACCTGGGCTTTAAGTCTGGAACGTTCGTTCATCCGGATTGGATTAGAGAAAACCTGGTCCCTTGGTTTGCGAGATATGCACAAATAGCGCATGAAGCTGGGAAATTCTTTTTCCTTCACTCGTGTGGGAGAGTAACCGAGGTACTAGAGGATCTTTTGGTAACGGTTAGAATAGATGGGTTTCACTCTTTCCAAGATGAGATAATACCTGTTGAGTGTTTTAAGGCAAAGTATGGGGATCGAGTGGCCATTCTTGGTGGTGTGGACGTTGATCTCCTATCTAGAGGCACATTTGAGGAAATTCGTAGGCGGACGCGAGATATTATGGAAAAATGTGTCCCTGGTGGTCGATTTTGTATTGGCTCTGGTAACTCGTTTGCTAATTTCATACCAATTGAAAATTATTTTACGATGCTTACCGAAGCCTTAGAATTCTGTGGCTTGGCTCAAAATCCAAGGAGGTGAGGGAAGGAAGGTTGTGCTTGGCTGTAACCTTTTGGTTTGGAACGGTTCGTTTCCGAAGAGTGAGGGAATACCAAAGGAGGGCTTACAAAAGGAGGGTGAATTCACGTGAGACGGGTAGCTCTGGTGATTGGGTTGGTTCTTGTTCTTGCGGGTGTTGCCTTTGCCCAGCTTCCCGGTGGGGTCCCAAGGAACGAAACGCTCATTGTGGATCAGCTCACCGGCCGCGTGGGAACCCCGAGCAACTTCAACCTCTGGGCAGGGTGGCGGTGGCAGGACCGGGGCTTGCAGCAACTTGTCTGTGAGCCGCTCTGGACGGTGGATTACGCCACCGGCGAAATCATCTGTGGTTCCGCAGCTGAACTTCCTCAGTACAACGAGGATTTCACGAAGATGACTATTAAGCTCCGCCAGGGTGTCTACTGGAGCGATGGTGTGCCTTTCACCGCCGATGATGTAGTGTACACCATTGACCTCCATATCCGAACCCCTGGCCTTCTCTACCATGGTCCCATGGCCGAGTTCGTTGACAAGGTCTACAAGACCGATGACTATACAGTTGTCGTGGAGCTGAAGAAGCCGAATTCCCGGTTCCACACCCATTTCCTGGACCGGTGGGGATGCCTCCGCATTATGCCCAAGCACATTTTCGAAAAAGTTGAGGACCCGGTGACTTTCGAGTTCAATCCTCCGATAGGATGTGGCCCATGTGTCCTCAAGGATTACGATCCCGCCGGTTTCTGGACCTTGTGGGAGCGGAGGGAAGACTGGCAGAGGACTCCTACAGGAATGCTCTACGGGGAACCAAAACCGAAGTACGTGCTCTTCCAGGCTTTTGAAACTGAGGAAGCAAAGATTCTTGCTCAACTCCGGCATGAGCTCGACATGGCCCAGTTTGCTCCCGAGGGACTTCGAGTGGTCCTTGAGCGGAGTGACACAACCCGAGGCTGGCGAAAGGAATGGCCCTGGGTGGTGAACATCGACCCCTGCATTACCGGTATCATCTTCAACAACATGGTGGAACCGTACAACATTAAGGATGTCCGCTGGGCATTGACTCTTGCAATCAACATGGTGGAGTACATGGCCACGGCCTTCGACCTCATGGCTCCGGTAAGCCCCATTCACCTTCCTCCTGTTCCCGCGTACGTTGAAGCTTTCTTCAACCCCATGGAGGAATGGCTGAAGAACTTCGAACTCGACCTTGGGAACGGGGAGAAGTTCAAGCCCTTTGATCCAGAAATCCCGCAGCGTATTGCCCAGGCGGCAAAGGAACGAGGATACCCGGTTCCCGAAGACCCGAAGGTTATCAAGGAACTCTTTGGCATCGGCTGGTGGAAGTACGCGCCTGAGGTTGCGGAAAAGCTCCTCAAAAAGCATGGTTTCACAAGGGGTGCGGATGGCAAGTGGTACCTGCCCAATGGTAATCCGTGGAAGATTACCATTGTGACGGATACAAACCCTGCGCACCACCACTACCGGAATGCCATGGCGGCGGCAGAGCAGTGGAGGAAGTTCGGCATCGATGCTACGGTGAATGCCACCGAAGCTTTCAACAGTCTCCACCTCATGGGCGAGTTCGAGGTCGGGACCATGTGGCCGGCAGCAGAGCCCTGGGGAGCAGGAGTGGACCTTTCGAGGACTCTCGATCCCTGGCGTTCAAGCCTTGTCGCACCCATAGGGCAGGCAGTAACCCTTGGTCCTGGTGGCGCGGCCCGGTGGTCCAATCCTCGGCTGGACGAGGTCATCGCAAAGCTTGAGGCAACCGACCCCTTTGCCGATGTGGAGACCACTCGTCTTCTCGGTATTGAAGCTTTGAAGATTCTCGTCGAAGAGATGCCCACCATTCCGACCTATGGGTACTGTGGAGCCGTGGCCTGGGATGAGTACTACTGGGAGAACTACCCCGGTGCCGAGAACCCCTACTCTCAACCCTACCAGCACTGGCCGAACTTCAAATACATGCTCCCGTTCCTGAAACCCAAAAAGTAGTATTTGTGCGGCCCCCGAAAGGGGGCCGCATGGAGGTATGAGCATGCGATTCGTTCGAGACTACCTTGCCCCAAGGCTTATCCAGTACGTACTTGTGGTCTTCTGCGGCATTACGGCGGTGTTCTTCATTCCCCGCTTTGCCGGCCAGGACCCGGTGCTTGAAATCATCGCTCAAATCCAAACTCAAGGTTCTTCTCTTGACCCTCAGGCAGTGCGGAGTCTCATGGAGACCTTAAAAGAACTCTATGGGCTCAAGGGGAGCCTTTTTGAGCAATACCTCACGATGTGGCGGCGCATTTTTACCCTTGACTTTGGTCCCTCCTTCTTCCAGTTCCCCACCCCGGTATCGCAGCTTCTGCGCATCTACCTGCCCTGGACGATAGGTCTTTTCGTCACCTCAACGCTTCTTTCCTGGATTCTTGGAAATGTCATTGGAGGCATTGCGGGGTACTTTTCCGGGAAATCCTGGTCGAAGATTCTCGATGCCGTCATCATGGTTATCCGCCCCATTCCCCATTACATCTTTGGGGTTGTGCTCCTCATCCTTTTTGCGTACCTTTGGCCTCTTTTCCCGGCAGGGGGACTCATTTTGGGCCGGAACGTAACCTGGAACTGGAACCTTGTGGTCACCATCCTTCGGAGTTCTTTTCTTCCCGCTCTGACTCTTGTTGTCCTCGGGGGTGTGGTCTGGTTCCAGCAGATGAAGCTCCTCGTGCAGAACGTGAAACGGGAAGATTTCGTGGAGTACGCCCGGGTGGGAGGGGTTAAGGAGCGGCGAATCGTCTTTCGGTATGTCCTCAAAAACGCCATGCTCCCCCAGGTTACACAGCTCACCCTTGCCCTCGGGCAGGTCTTTAGCGGTGTGCTCATCGTGGAGATGGTATTCTCCTATCCGGGGATAGGGCTTTTGCTCTACCGGGGGGTCACAAGGGGAGACTACAACCTCGTCATGGGCATTACGGTGCTCTCCATTTTCACCATTGCCACCTCGGTACTCCTTCTTGACCTCTTCTATCCCCTTCTTGACCCTCGTATCCGGCACAGGTAGGTGGGCGTATGGAGACCCTTCGAGAGCTCTTCCGGGACTACCGCTTTGCCACCGGCTTCACCATCTTTGCGTTCCTTGCCTTTCTGGCTTTCCTTTCCTTCTTTTCTCCCTATGATCCCATTCGGCAACTCCAGGTCCCCAGGGACAAACCCCCTTCCTGGTCCCATATCCTCGGCACGAACTCCAAGGGGCAGGATGTCTTCTGGGAAGCGACCTTTGCCATCCGGAATTCTCTCATCATTGCCCTTATTGCCGGGCTCCTTTCCCGGGTGGTGGCGGTCCTTGTGGGATTTGTGGCGGGGTACCGGGGAGGGACGCTTGATCGCATCCTCATGGGAGTTGCCGACGGACTCCTCGTCATTCCCCTTTTCCTCATCCTCGTCATGGTGGCCATGCTCCTTCGAGGAAGTCTAACCCTGGTGAACACGGGGTTACTCCTTGCCTTCTTCGGCTGGGCCTGGGATGCTCGAACGATTCGGTCCCAGATTTTGAGCCTTCGGGAACGGGAATTCACAAAAACCTCGGTGCTTTCTGGAAACGGTACCATGGCCTTGGTGGCCAAGGAGTACCTCCCCTTTACGACACCCCTTATCTTCTCAACCCTCATCAACAATATCGCCTGGGCCATAGGGATGGAGATCGTCCTTGCCATTCTTGGTCTTGTCCGTCTTGAGATTCCAACTCTTGGAACAACCCTCCAGTGGGCCATTACCTACCAGGCAATGCTTCTTGGGCACTGGTGGTGGATTATGACACCTATCACTTTGACGATTCTCCTTCTTGTAGCCCTGTACTGGCTTTCTGTGAGCGTGAGTGAGTACCTTGATCCTCGGACACGGGTGCAAAGGATTGGGGCACGATGAGAACGGGCATCATCGAAGTGGAGAAACTCCAGGCTTTTTACGTTCTTGAGACGGTAAAGGGGAAGAAAATTATTAAAGCGGTGAACGGGGTGAGCTTGAGCATTCCCGAAGGCGAGGTCTATGGCATCGCCGGGGAAAGTGGATGCGGGAAAACGACGTTCCTCAAGACTCTTTTGGGGAATCTCGAGCCCCCTCTGCGGCACTTTGGGGGAAGGGTGCTCTACCGGGTCAACGGGGAATACCTTGATGCGCTTTCGCTTTCCCCAAAGGAGAAGCAGAAGCTCCGCTGGACGTACATATCCTACATTCCTCAGGGGTCCATGAGTGTTTTCAATCCGGTGACAAAAATCAAGGCTACTTTTGCGGATTTCCTCGAAAGCCACGTTTCGGGTAGAATCCGCCAGGAGCTCCTCAAGGAAGCGGAGAGACACCTCGAGAACCTCGGGCTCTCTCCCCGAATTCTTGAAGCCTATCCGCACCAGCTCTCTGGGGGCATGCGCCAGCGGGTGGCCATTGCCCTGGCTACTCTCTTGAGGCCCCGGGTTATCCTTGCCGATGAACCCACGACGGCCTTGGATGTGGTGGCGCAACGGGCAGTGCTGCAGCTCCTTTCTGAAGTCCAAAAGAGCCTGCGGAACACCATTGTCCTTGTGACTCATGACATGGGAATCCACGCCGCAGTAACCACCCGGATGGCCATAATGTACGCGGGAAGAATCGTCGAGGAAGGTCCAACCTGGGAGGTTTTCACGAACCCTCTCCACCCGTACACCCAGTACCTCATCCGTTCTCTGCCCCGAATTGGGGACAAAAGCCCCAGGGAATGCGCTCCGGGAAGTCCTCCCTCTCTTGCCAATCTCCCTGCAGGATGCGCCTTCCATCCCCGCTGCCCTCATGCCTTTTCCCGGTGCCGGGAAGAAACCCCAGAACTTGTACCCTGTGGGGAACAGAAAGTCGCCTGTTTCCTGAGGAGGGAGAGCTGTGTCGCCGCTTCTTGAGGTCAAAAATCTCACCAAGGTCTTCACCTTAGGAAGCCTTTTCTCCCGAGTGCGTATCACTGCAGTGGATCGGGTTTCCTTTACCATCGAGGAAGGCGAGATTTTTACGCTGGCGGGGGAAAGCGGCTGTGGGAAGACGACGACGGCTCGGATGATTCTTGGGTTTGAAACCCCAACAGGTGGAACCATCCGGTACCGGGGAAAGGATTTAGCAGAGGTTGTCGACCGGAAAGCCTGGTTTCGGGAAGTTCAGGCGGTATTCCAGAATCCCTTTGAGACTTTTAATCCCCTCCGGATGGTGGAAGCGTACTTTTTCGAGACGGTGGAGAATTTCGGACTTGCCAAAAGCCGCAAGGAGGCCGAAGCCCTTATTGATGCAAAGCTCAAAGCGGTGGGGTTATCCCTTGAAGAGATTGCGGGAAAGTACCCAAGCGAGTTCTCGGGGGGCCAGCTCCAGCGGGCCTCCATTGCCCGGGCCCTCCTCACCAACCCCTCCCTTCTTGTTGCCGATGAGCCGGTTTCTATGGTCGATGCTTCTCTGCGCATGTCCATCGTGAACCTCTTCCGTAAACTCTGCGATGAGCTTGGGGTGAGTGTCCTCTACATTACCCATGATCTGGCCACTGCCTACTACGTGAGCGATCGGATTGCGGTGATGTTCCGGGGCAATATTGTGGAAATGGGGAAGGTGGAAGAGGTCTTAGGGAACCCCAGACATCCTTACACGAGACTCCTTCTCTCTTCCATTCCCGAGCCGAATCCGGAGAAGCGGCTGGAGGAAAAGGTGGTACTCCTTGAGGAGAGGGAAGAGTACCTCCTTTCAGGGTGTCGGTTTGCCGGAAGGTGCCCTGAGGTCATGGAAATATGCAGGCAAGAAACTCCTGAGGAGGTTGTCGTCTCAGGGGTTTTGGTGCGATGTCACCGCTTGAGAGAATCCCAAAAGACAAGGGAGGAAAGGTCCTATGAACGTCTGTGAACTCCTTGAGCGTATGACTCTCGAGGAAAAGGTGGCCCAGCTCTGTGCCGTGCACGCCAATCGGCTCCTTGAGGGGAAGAAGTTTTCTGAGGAGAAGGCAAGAGCGCTTCTTGGGAATGGCATCGGGCAGATTACTCGTCTCTTCGGTAATCCAGATCTTGAACCTGAGGAAGCGGTGGTGCTGGGGAACGAGATCCAGCGTTTCTTGAAGGAAAAGACTCGGCTCGGTATTCCGGCAATGGTGCATGAAGAGTGCCTGAGCGGGCTTTTGAGCAAAAAAGCCACCGTTTTCCCTCAGGCTATCGGTATGGCGAGTACCTTCGACCCTGAACTTGTCCGCAAGATTACCGCAAGCATCCGGGAGAAAATGCGGGCTTTGGGGGCGCACCAGGGGCTTGCACCTGTTCTTGATATCCCTCGGGACCCCCGCTGGGGAAGGACTGAGGAGACCTTTGGAGAAGACCCCTACCTTGTGTCCCGAATGGCTGTGGCCTACATCCAGGGTCTCCAGGGAGAAGATTTGAAGAAGGGCATTGTGGCCACGGCCAAGCACTTCACCGCCTACGGCATTTCTGAGGGAGGGCGGAACCTCGGACCGGCCAAAGTCGGGGAGAGGGAGCTCCGGGAAGTTTTCCTCTTTCCCTTTGAGGCTGCCGTCCGGGAGGCGAAGGTACGCTCGGTGATGAACGCCTACCATGAAATCGATGGGATTCCCTGCGCCGCCTCCTCTTTCCTCCTCACGAAGGTTCTCCGGGAAGAGTGGGGCTTTGAGGGAATCGTGGTCTCCGATTACGAGGCGGTTCGGATGCTCTACACCTTCCACCGGGTGGCAGGAAACGAGAAAGAAGCGGCGGTTCTTGCCCTGAAGGCGGGTATCGATGTGGAACTCCCTGATGCCGACTGTTTCCCTCACCTTGTGGCAGCAGTTCGAGAAGGCCTGGTGAGTGAAGAAGTCCTGGACGAGGCGGTGCGACGGGTCCTCATGCTCAAGAAGGAACTCGGGCTTCTCGATGGGGTTCCTTTTGCTTCTCCGGAGAGCATCACTCTCCTTGACACTCCAAAGGATCGGGAGCTTGCCCGCGAGGTGGCCCGGGCTTCCCTTGTCCTTCTTAAAAACGACGGGGTCTTGCCCCTTCGAAAGGACCTGAAATCCATTGCCGTTTTGGGGCCCAATGCCCACAACCCGGTGAACCTCCACGGCGACTACAGCTACACCACTCATGTCCCAAGCGTTCTTGCCTGGAAGGGAAAGGAGGCCCGTTTTGAGCTTGTGGTGCCCACGGTGACAATCCTTGAAGGGATAAAGGCAAAAGTTTCTCCAGACACTCAGGTTCTCTACGCGAAAGGGTGCGATCTCACCACTTCTTCGGAAGAGGAGATGCGTGAGGCCCTCGATGCGGCAAGGAATGCCGAGGTTGTCGTTGCCGTCCTTGGGGAATGGAGCGGCCTTTTCCGGCAGTCCCTCTCTGGGGAAGGGAGCGATCGTACCGACCTTGCGCTCCCAGAGGTGCAGCGCAATTTCCTCAAAGCCCTGTGGGAGCTTGGAAAACCCATTGTCCTTGTCCTTGTGAACGGAAGACCTCTCGAGCTCTCCTGGGAGTACGAGCACATTCCGGCCATCCTTGAAGCCTGGTATCCTGGAGAGGAAGGAGGAAACGCCGTAGCCGATGTCCTCTTTGGGGACTACAATCCCTCGGGAAGACTGCCAATATCTTTCCCGAAAGTTTCCGGACAGGTTCCGGTGTACTACAACCGTAAGCCCACCTCCTTCAGCCCGTACATTTCGGTGGATGCGGAGCCCCTCTTCCCCTTCGGCCATGGCCTGAGCTATACGACTTTTGCCTACCGGGATCTTCGGATAAACCCTGAGAAGGTTCAGGGGCTTGAGCCGGTCACCGTGGAATGTACTGTGGAGAATACCGGGGACAGGGAAGGAGAAGAGGTGGTGCAGCTCTACGTCCGCGACCGGGTGGCGTCCTGTGTTCGTCCAGAAAGAGAGCTCAAAGGCTTTGTGAAGGTTCGCCTTGCCCCGAAGGAGAAGAAAACCGTAACCTTCACCCTCTTTCCGGAGCAACTCGCCTTCTCCGACGCCCACATGCGGCTTGTGGTGGAGCCGGGAGTTTTTGAAGTCATGATTGGTGCTTCCTCCCGGGACATTCGCCTTTCCGGGTCCTTTGAGGTCCTCACCGAAAGGGTGATTACGAAGTACCGTCGTTTCGCAAGCGATGTGGTGGTGCGGTGAGGCTGCCCATGGAGCTTTCTCGAGGCGTCCACCACGTAGCGCTTATGACGAAGGACATGGAGGAGAGCCTCCGGTTCTACCGGGACCTTTTCGGTTTTACCCTGGTGGAGCGTTTCTTTGATGAGGGAGAGGGAGCAGAAATCGCCTTCCTTTCCCTCGGGAATACTCTTCTTGAGCTTTTGGCGCCTCAAAACCCCGAGGGGTGGGTGCACCCTTCGGGGTTCCACCTTGCCTTTGAGGTGGACGATGTAGCTTCAGTTTTTGCTCTCCTCAAAGAAAGGGGCGTTCCCGTCCTTCTTGCTCCTGCCGAAAGCCACGGTTTCCACTACGCCTACTTTTCCGGTCCCATGGGAGAGGTCGTAGAAATCGTCAAGCGCCTGTAGCAGAGGTATGGTACAATGGAGAAAACCACAGAAGGAGGGTCGCCTTATGAAGCGGGCCTTGCTCTTTGCGGTGGTGCTCCTTTTTGTGTTCTCTTCTTTTTCCTTCGCGGCACCGAAGAAAATCGGGGTTATCCTTGCCACCGGAGGCTTGGGGGACAAATCCTTCAACGATATTTCCTATGCGGGGGCGCTCCGGGCAAAGGAGGAACTCGGCGTTGAGCTCGATTACGTGGAGCCAAAGGCAATTGCCGAGTACGAGGGGTACCAGAGGGATTTCGCCGCATCCGGGGAGTACGAGATCATCGTCTGCGTTGGCTTCGATCAGGCGGATGCCCTGAACAAAATCGCCCAGGAGTTCCCCGAACAGAAGTTCGCCATTGTGGACATGGTGGTGAACCAGCCGAATGTGGCCTCTCTCCTTTTCAAGGCAAACGAAGGAGGATTCCTCCTTGGTATTGCAGCAACGTACATGACAAAGACCAAGAAAATCGGAATCGTGGGCGGTATGGATATCCCCCTCATCCGTGACTTCTTCCTGGGATTCGAGGAAGGCGTGAAGTGGGCGAACACCGGTGCGGTGGTTCTCCCCGTGGTGTACGTTGGCGGCTGGGCTGATCCGACGAAGGGTAAGGAGCTTGCTCTCTCCCTTATCGACAGCGGCTGCGATGTGATTTGGGCGGCGGCAGGAAAAAGTGGCCTTGGGGCCCTTGAGGCGGCAAAAGAGCGGGGTGTGTACGCCATGGGGGTTGATGCCTGCCAGTGCTACCTTGGAGACCACATTTTTGCCAGCCTGACGAAGCGGGTGGATGTTGCAGTGTACGAGACGATCAAAGCCGCTTTTGCAGGAACTTTCCAGGGAGGAGTTTACGAAAAAGGCGTTGCCGAAGGATGGATTGGGAACTGCCGCTTCCCTGAAGAGGAATCCTTCTGGGAGGAGCGTTTCGGTTTCAAGCATGCCGTAGAGCTCCCAAAAGAAGCCCTCGAGAAAATGCTCGAAGCCCGGGAGAAAATTGCCCAAGGGGAGATTCGGGTTCCTCGACCACCGGAGTTCGGCGGATGAGCAATGCTTGCCCTTTCGGTACGGGGCCTCACGAAGTGTTTCGGAGAAGTCGTTGCCAACGACCACATCGACTTTGGTGTTGCCGAGGGGGAAATCCACGGGCTTCTCGGTGAAAACGGGGCGGGAAAGTCTGTCCTTTCAAGCTGCATCTACGGGCTCTACCGCCCCGATGAAGGGAAGATTTTCCTCCGGGGGAAAGAAGTCCACATCGCAAGCCCTCTTGATGCCATTCGCCTTGGCATCGGTATGGTCCACCAGCACCTGACGCTTGTGCCTCACCTTTCAGTTTGGGAGAACATCGTCCTTGGTCGAGAACCGCGCCGGGGTCTTTGGATTAACCGTGAGGAAGCCTTCCGGGAGATTGAGCGGCTCCTTACTGAAACCGGCTTTCAGGTGGAACTCACCGAGAGAGTCGAGAACCTTCCTGTGGGGGTACGGCAGCGGGTGGAAATCCTCAAAATTCTCTTCCGTGGGGCGGATATCCTGATTCTTGATGAACCCACTGCGGTGCTCACCCCTCAGGAAGTGGACCAGCTCATCGCCACGCTCCGCCGCCTGAAAGCTCAGGGAAAGACGATTGTTTTCATTTCCCACAAGCTCAAGGAAATCTTTGCCCTCTGCGATCGGGTGACGGTGCTCAGGCGAGGGAGAAAGGTCGGGACGCTCCCGATTCAGGAGGCCACCTTCGAAACCCTTGCGGAGATGATGGTGGGAAGGCGGGTCTTTCTCGAGTTCCCCAAGGAGGAAGTGGAAAAGGGGGAGGTTCTCCTTTCTCTTCAGGGGGTGTCGACAGACCCTCCTGGTGTTCCTCTCCGGGATATTTCCTTGGAGGTTCGTTCCGGGGAAATTCTTGGCATCGCGGGGGTTGAGGGGAATGGCCAGTCAGAACTCGCCGAAGTCATCGTGGGGTTGAGGAAGCCAAAGCGTGGGGTAGTGCTCTACCGGGGGAGAGACATCACCAGGGCTTTGCCGAAAGAGCGAATCCTTTCCGGCATTGCCCACATTCCCGAGGACCGGCATCGCCTTGGGGTTATCCTCGATTTCTCAATCTGGGAGAATCTCATCCTTGGATTTGAAACAGAGCCCCCTTTCCGTCGGGGATGGATGACTCTCGACCTTTCGGCGATTCGGGAGTTTGCCCGCCGGAAAATCCGGGAATTCGACATCGTGGCTTTGAACGAAGACGTTCCCCTCCGTGCCTTAAGCGGAGGAAACCAGCAGAAAGTGGTGGTTGCCCGGGAACTTGCCTTTGAGCCGATGATTCTCGTGGCCTGCCAGCCAACCCGAGGCCTTGATGTGGCCGCTACTGAGTACCTCCGGAACATTCTCCTTGCGGCACGCCGCAGGGGCAAGGCAGTCCTCCTCATCTCGGCAGACCTTGACGAAGTTCGGGCTCTGAGCGATCGGGTCCTCGTGATGTACGAGGGAAGAATTGTGGGGGAACTTGCTCCGGAAAGCGATGAGTACCGATTTGGGCTCCTCATGGGGGGAAGAACACTCCATGAGGCGTAGGTGGGTCGTTCCCCCCGAGATTTTCGCCGTTGGTCTTGCTTTCCTTCTGGGGATGCTCGTGCTCTTTGTCACCGGGTATCCTCCCCTTCAGGCTTTTGAGGCGCTTCTGCGAGGAGCTTTCGGAACCCGAAATGCCGTTGGGCAAACGCTCACCCAGGCCACGCCCATTCTCTTCACCTCCTTAGCGTTTCTCCTTGCCTTCCGCTCGGGAATTTTCAACATCGGTGTGGAAGGGCAGTTCCTGGTGGGGGCTTTCGTGGCCACCCTTGTGGGAATTTTCCTGCGGGGAATTCCCTTTCCGGCGCACGCTGTCCTGGCTCTTTTCCTTGGAGGGCTTGGAGGGGCGGCGTACGCCCTTCTTCCGGCATTCCTCAAGGTGTACCTCGGGGCCCATGAGGTCATCACCACGATGATGCTGAGCTACGTCGCCCTGTACCTCACGAGTTACTTCGTCAACTACCCCCTCAAGGCTCCAGGATGGGTGGCGCAGACAGAGCTCGTGGCTTCCTCAGCAAGGCTCCCCAAAATTCTCCCTCCAACACAGCTCTCCCTTGCATTCCCCATTGCCCTCGGTTTTGCTCTCCTTACCCTTTGGTTTCTGGAGCGGACTGTGCACGGTTTTGCCATCCGGGCAGTGGGACTCAACCCGGAAGCCTCGGAGAACCGCGGGATTTCGGTGCGGCGGTACCAGGTTCTGGCGTTTGTCCTCAGCGGTTTCATCGCGGGGGTTGGTGGGGGAGGGGAGATTCTCGGGGTCCATGGGCGATTCGTGGACGGTTTCTCCCCGGGGTACGGGTGGGATGGAATTGCGGTGAGTCTTGTGGGGAGGCTCCACCCCTTGGGGTGCGTTCTTGCTTCGGTACTCTTTGGGATGCTCCGGGCAGGTGGTATGACTATGACTCGGGTAACCAAGGTTCCTCTTGACCTTTCTCTCATCATCCAGGCTCTTGTCATCCTCCTTGTGGCAGCGCCCTTTTTCATACGCTACCTCGGGAGCTTCTTTCGAAGGGAGGGGAAACGGTGAGCCTCAGCCTTTTCCAGGCCATGGTTCGTATGGCAACACCGATTCTCTTTGCAGCCCTTGGGGGGTGCCTCTGCGAGCGCGTCGGAGTGATTAACATCGGCCTTGAGGGCATTATGCTCACCTCGGCTTTCTTTGGGGTCCTTGTGACGTACGTAACAGCCTCGCCTTTCTTGGGATTCCTTGGAGGACTCGCCTCGGGTGTGGCCTGGGGATTTGTCATTGCCCTCCTTACGGTGCGCTTTTACGGGAACCAGGTGGTGGTGGGGACAGGGGTGAACGTCTTTGGCCTTGGCCTCAGCGCGTTCCTCTCCCAGAAAATCTGGGGTTCCCGAGGAGCATCGGAAGCGGTGGCGGGCTTTGAAAGTATTCGGCCTCCACTCTTTGGGGAGCAGACATTTTTCGTGTACCTGGGCTTTGCCCTTGTTGCGGTCCTTCATCTTTTCCTCTTTGCCACTCCCTGGGGGTTGCGCCTCCGGGCGGTGGGGGAGAACCCGCAGGCTGCCGATACCGCAGGAATTGATGTCCTCCGCTACAAAACCTTTGGGGTTGTCGCCGGATCGGCGGTGGCAAGTCTCGGGGGTCTTTTCCTCTCCCTGGGCCACCTCAAGTTCTTCGCCTGGGGGATGACGAGTGGGCGAGGATTCATCGGTCTTGCGGCCATGATTTTTGGGAGGTGGACTCCCCTGGGGTGCCTCCTTGCGAGTCTCCTTTTTGGTCTTGCCGATGCCCTGCAGATGCGGCTTCAGGCTCTGGGGATACTCCCCTCCCAGATTATCCTCCTCATTCCCTACCTCGTGACGATCTTTGTCCTCTCAGGTTTTGTGGGGCGGGCCATTCCTCCTGCCCGGTACGAGCCATACCGGAAGGAGTAGGATTGGGCATGCCCCAGATTGATCCCAAAGCATACCTTGTCACCTTCTTGTTTGCCCTTGCCAAGGAACGTGAGGCGGCGGTTGCGGCAATGCGCCGGGAAATTAAAACCCTTTCTCCCGAGGAACGGGAGAGAAAGGGAAGGGCAATCCTTGGCCTTTCGGGGAAGCACATAGGGAGGGAAATCGGGGGATTGCACCTTGTCCGGTTTGGACGGGCGAGGGAATTCGGTGAAGTGGAAATCCGGGTTGGGGATGTGGTGCTCGTGAGCCGGGGAAAGGACCCCTTGAGGAGCGGGATTGAGGGTACGGTAACGGAAATCACCTCCCGCTCTATTGTCGTGGCTTTTTCTGATGCTCCGCCTCCCTGGGTTCTGGGGAAAAACATTCGAGTCGACCTCTATGTGAACGATGTGGCCTTCCGGCGCATGGAAGAGGCGCTCTCTACCTTTGTGGCCCGAAGCGATGAAGAGTACCCTCTGCGGAAGGTACTCCTTGGGGTGGAGAGAATCCCCCCTTGTACCCCGCACCCCGTGGTTTTCGTGGACCAGGGCCTCAATCCTGCCCAAAAGGAGGCGGTCGAGAAGGCCCTTGCCGCTCCCTTTCTCTTTCTCATTCACGGTCCTCCAGGAACCGGGAAGACCCGAACGGTGGTTGAGTACATCGTCCAGGAGGTGAGAAGGGGGAAGCGGGTTCTGGCCACTGCGGATTCAAACACCGCCTGTGATAACCTTCTCCTTGGAGTGGTGGAGAGAAAGCTCAGGGCGGTTCGGGTGGGGCATCCCGCAAGGGTGGAGAAAGAGCTCCTTGCGCACTCTCTTTTTGCCCTGGCGGCAGAGAAACCCTCTTTTCAGGAGGCGGTGCGACTCTGGGAAGAGGTGGAAAGACTCAAAAAAGAGCGCGATCGGTACCTCAGGCCCTCACCTCAATGGCGGCGAGGCATGAGCGATGCGGAGATAAAAGCGGCAGCCTCAGAGGGGAGGTCGCTTCGAGGAGTACCTCTTGCGAAAATTCGCTCCATGGAACGCTGGATATCCCTGAATGAGCGTCTTGGAGAACTCGTCCTTCAGGCGCGTTCCCTCGAGAACGCCGCTATTTCTGAGGTTCTCAAAGAGGCAGAGGTTGTGGTGACAACGAACATCAGCGCAGGGAGTGAGTTCCTCGAAGGGCAGAGTTTCGACGTTGTCGTGATTGATGAGGGCTCGCAGGCCACGGAACCCTCAGCTCTTGTGGCTCTCCTCAAGGGCAAAAAGTTAGTCATGAGCGGGGACCACAAGCAGCTCCCTCCAACGGTGGTGAGCCCTGAAGCGCAGCCGATTCTCTCTCGAACCCTCTTTGAGCGGCTTGTTGCAATGTACCCGGAGTGTACGGTCCTTCTCAACATCCAGTACCGGATGCACGAGGACATCATGGCTTTCCCAAACGAAGTGTTCTACGATGGAAAGCTCATCGCCGCCCCCGAGGTTGCCCGGCGTACCCTGAAAACCTTAGGGATTGAAAACTCCGGCAACGTCCGCCACCGGGATGTTGTGGACCCCGAGGCGCCTCTTGTCTTTCTCGATACCGCTCTGTGTGGTGATCGTTTCGAGCGCCAGCACCCGGGCTCTACTTCCTTCTGGAATCCCCTTGAAGCGGAGCTCGTTGCCGAGATTGTGGAGGATTTCCTTTCCCTTGGGGTTTCCAAGGACTGGATTGGGGTTATCACTCCCTACGACGACCAGGTGGCCGAAATCTCCCGAAAGGTTCCTGGGGTTCGCGTGAGCACGGTCGATGGATTCCAGGGTCGGGAGAAAGAGGTTATCATTCTCTCTCTTGTGCGGAGTAATCCCAGAAAGGAAGTGGGCTTTCTTTCTGATGCCCGCCGTCTCAACGTGGCCATCACCCGAGCACGGGCGAAACTCGTGGCCATAGGGGATAGCACAACCCTTGCCGGGGACCGCCTCTGGCAGGATTTTCTGGATTTTGTGCGGCAAAGGGGCAGGTACCTCACCCTTTCACCGCACCGGCGGTGAGCCCCTCCACAATCCGCCGCTGGAAGAGGACCACAAAGACCACAAGGGGAAGTGTCGTGAGAACTGTGGCAGCGGATATCTGGTCCCAGGGGATTTCGTACTGAGAAGCACCAGAGAGCATGGCAATGCCCACAGGGACGGTGCGGGAAGTTGCCCGGGTCATGAAAGTCAGGGCAAAGAGGAACTCATTCCAGCAGAAGATGAAAACGAGAATTGCCGTCGTTGCCAGGGCAGGAGCCGAGAGGGGGAGGATGATGCGCAGAAGAATCCCCAGGCGGCTCAGGCCATCGACCCTTGCGGCGTCCTCAAGGGCTTCAGGGATTTGCCGGAAGAAACTCGTGAGTACCCAGGTGGCGAAGGGAACGTTTAAGGCAGCGTAGGGAACGATGAGGGCAAGCCAGTTATTCATAAGGCCAAAAGCGCTCACCATCTCATAAAGTGGCACAATGAGCACAACCGGTGGGAAAAGGGAGAGGAAGAGGAGGAAGAACAAGAACCCCCGTCCTCCTCGAATGCGGAGTCTGGAGAGGGCGTACGAGGCAAGGGAAGAAGCCGCAAGGCAGAGAAAGGTTCCGGCACAAGAGATGACGATGCTATTGGCAATCTGGCGAGCGAAAGGATGGCGGGAAAAGATTTTGACGTATGCGCTGAGGTCGATGTGACTTGGGATGTAGCGGACGGGACGGGAGAAGATTTCGTTTGCTGGTTTTACCGAAGTGATGATTTGCCAGAGGAAGGGAGCAAGGCTAAAGAAGACGACAATTCCCACTCCAAGGGCTACAAGGAAGGATACAAGCCTTTTTTGCCTCATCCGAGTTCCACCTCTTCTTTGCGGAAAAGGAGGATGACGAAGATAATGACAAGCGTCAGCCCAAAAATAACCATGGAGAGTGCCGAGCCATAGCCCAGGTTCAGGTACCGAAAGGTGTAGCTGTAGAGGTATACGGAAAGGGTTTCCGTTGTTCCTCCCGGTCCCCCCTGGGTAAGGACCCAGATGAGGTCGAAAACGGCAAATGCCTGGAGGCTCCGGAAAAGGAGGGCAAGCACCATAACCGGACGGAGAAGAGGCAGGGTTATGTGCCGGAATCTCCCCCAGATGCCGGCTCCGTCGATGCTTGCTGCGGCGTAGAGGTCCTGGGGAATGGACTGGAGCCCGGCAAGGAACATGAGGGCCATGAAAGACGTCGTCTTCCAGGCATCGGAAAAAATAGCCGCATGCATGGCCAGAGGATGCTGCCCAAGCCAGGCCACCGCTTCCTTGAGAATGCCAAGGCGAAGGAGTACATCATTTGCCACTCCGTACACGTCGTGGTAAATCCACCGCCAGGCCATGGCCATGACTGCCGTGGGTAAAGCCCAGGGGAGGATGACGCTTGCCCGGGCGAAATTTCTCCCCCGAAAGGAGAGGTTGAGAAGGAGAGCAAAGGAGAGCCCCAGGATGAACTCAATAGCTACTGAAACGACGGTGAAGTACACGGTGTTCCCCAGTGCCTGGCGGAAGCGAAGGTCGGTGGTGAGGATTTTCACGTAGTGCTTGAGTCCGACAAAACGCTCCACCATGCCGGTGGCGATGCTCTTCTCCTGGAAGGAGAGGTACACGTTTCGGGCAACCGGATAGAGGATGACAAGCCCAAAGAGGAAAATGGCAGGGAGGAGCAAGAGGTAGGCGAACTGAGTATCCGTAAGTCCCTTTCTCCGCTTCATGTTTTCCCCTTCCTTGAAAGGGCGGGGTGTCCCCCCGCCCCTTTGCGATTTTACTGTCCGAGGAGCTCTCGAATTTCCGCCGCAGCCCTCTTTATGGCCTCCTCAGGTTTGAGGGTTCCTGTGATGGCTGCGTGGATATTCCGCTGGAGAATATCAGAGATTTGGGCGTACTGGGGATGCTGCGGGCGAGTTCGGGCGTTAATCTGCACTCGCCAGAGGTCTGGGTAGTG
>JACIZN010000026.1 GCA_014359405.1 Candidatus Caldatribacterium sp. | reverse complement strand
GAAAGTGGCCATTGAGCAATATGCTCAAATCCCGGAGATTATCCCAATCCAATACAAGCTCAAAAATTATGCTGCCATGCAGGCAGCCTATGCAGAGGACATAGCTCCTGGGCTCCTGGGAGAGATATCCATAGAAGAGGCAGTAGCCAAGCTAGAAAAAGATCTGGAAAGACTCTTAGAAGAGTGAGAATCACTGGACCACTCCTAAGGCATGCCTTAGGAGTGGTCCAGCTGGTTTTGAAAGGGGGGGTCATTAATTCATGGTGTATCACTTTCCAGTAGCGGCTCATTGGTGGAAAACGCGAAGAAGACTTGCTCCCTATGCATTTGTCACCCCCGCCCTCCTTTTGTTGGCGGTCTTCACCTTCTATCCTGTGGCTAGAGCCTTCATTCTCGGCCTATGTAAGTGGGATGTTTTAGAGGTCCCTGTGTTTGTAGGGTTCAGGAACTATTCAGAAATCCTTCAGGATCCTGCTTTCTGGGATGCCTTGAGTTTCACCTTCCGCTTTGTTTTGGTAACCGTTCCCCTTAACCTTTTGCTTGCTCTCGTGTCAGCTCTCCTCTTGAATGGGGACTTTCCCCTGAAGGGTTTCTTCAGGAGTCTTATCTTCTTTCCTGCCTTTACCTCCTTGGTGGCTATTGGTATGGTCTGGAGATATATGTATTCCACGGACTACGGCATTGCTAACTATTTTCTAACACTTTTGGGGCTGACCCCAAAGGGTTGGTTGTCTGACTTAAGGTTAGCACCCTGGTCGACTTTCCTAGTAGCTATTTGGTATGGATATGGCTGGAACACGGTTATCTTTTTGGCTGGACTTCAGGGAATTCCCAGAGAATACCATGAAGCAGCAGCCATTGATGGGGCAACCGAATGGCAAAGATTGAGGTTCATTACCCTTCCCCTTCTGTGGCCGGTGACCTTTTTTGTTCTCACCATGGCACTGATTTACGCCTTTAGAACGTTTGATCTGGTGTATGTGCTCACTCAAGGTGGACCTGGAAGAGCAACGCTGATCTATATGATGTATTTCTACAAAGTTGCTTTTGTTGCTTTCCAAATGGGGAAGGCTTGCGCAAGTGCTTTTATCCTCTTTCTAATCATTTTAGTCATTACTCTCTTGCAATTCAGGTTCATCGGAAGGATAGAAGCAGGAGAGTAGATATGAGTATGGGGGGTCATGTCGAAATGCGCTCTTCCCGTGCTTACACAGTCTGTAGGTATTGGATCCTCGTAGTGCTATCTGTAAGTACTGTTTTCCCCTTTTTCTGGATGTTCAGTAGCTCTCTGAAGCCCTTACGAGAGGTTTATACGTGGCCTCCCACTCTCATTCCCAGAGAGCTTCACCTCAGTAACTTTAGAGAGGCTTTTGAAAGGAGCAATTTCATAAGAGCCCTCATCAATTCCAGCCTTTACACAGGAGGATGCATTGCCCTTTATGTTCCCATTAGCCTCTTGGCAGCTTTCGGCTTTGCCAAATACCGTTTTAAGGGTGATTCTCTACTGTTTATGCTTGTCCTTGCAGCAGTAATGATTCCTATCGAGGCTGTAATTGTTCCACTCTTTGGCCTGTTGCTTAGAATGAGGTGGGTTGGAACTCTGCAAGGCTTAGTGATCCCCCGAGTAGTGGAGCCGTTTGGCATTTTTCTGCTGAGGCAACACTTTAAAACAATCCCAGATGATCTTTTGGATGCAGCACGTATTGATGGTTGCTCTGAGCTCGGGATACTATGGCGAGTTATGTTGCCCCTTTCCTTACCCCCCTTAGCGGTTATAGTAGTGTTCATGTTCATATGGAGGTGGAATGAGCTCTTATGGCCTCTTGTAATTGGTGGTAATGCAATCCGTACCATTCAACCTGCAATCGCATTGTTTAAGTACGAGCGATTTGTGGAGTGGAATTTGCTGATGGCTTTGTGTGCCATAGCGGTAATACCCGTTTTAGTACTATTCTTTACTCTCCAGAGGTACTTCGTTGAAGGGGTTGTCAAAAGCGGATTAAAGTTCTAAGGGGGGTTGGAGAGATGAAAATGAAAAAGGTCTTCGTTATAGAGAAAGGAAGGCTCGAGATTTGCGAGGTTGATGTACCTAAAGTGGAAGAAGGAAGCTTGCTTGTTAAGGTTGAAGTAGCCACCATTTGCAATCAAACTGACCTCCATATACTTGATGGTTTGCATCCTGGAGCTACTCCTTTTCCCTGTGTTCTGGGGCACGAGGGCGCTGGAGTCGTAGTTGAAGTTGGAGAAGGTATTCGCGAGTTTGCAGTGGGTGATAGAGTGGCCATTCGCTCCTGGTTTGGGGGAACCTTCGCTGAGTACGTAAATGTGAGGCCTGAGGATGCCGTTAAGATTCCTGATGACATGGACTTTTCTGAAGCTTCGTTGCTTGAAATATCGAGTTGTGTTTTTGCACTGGTAGACCAATGCGTTTCTCTTGGGAGAGAGGTTCTCATACTTGGTCAAGGAACAGCAGGATTAATAGCAACCCAGCTGTCAGCAGCCTCAGGGGCAGCAAGAACGATTGTTGTCTCTCGGAGCACTAAAAAACTTGATATGGCTATCCAGTTCGGGGCCAATATCGTGATTAACTCTCGACTGCAAGATCCAGTTGAAGAGATTAACAGACTCACGAGGAACAATGGCGTAGAAACTGTACTAGAGTGCACTGGTGTTCCCTCAATGCTTGCGCTCTGTCCTCTGTTGGTAAAGCAGCAAGGTGTTATCGGTATATTCGGAGCGTGCGTTTATCCTGTTTCTTTTGACTTTCTTACTCTCCACTTCAAACGAGCATGCCTGCTAACTACGGGCTACAAGTGGGCTTACTCGAGAGAAACCCTTGAGAAAGTGCTGTCTCTCTGGAAGACTGGAAGACTAAAACTTAGACCTTTAGTAACTCACTGGTTCTCTCTGGAACGAATCAGAGATGCCTTCTCGCTGCTACGGGAAGGACGGGAGGATGTCATTAAGATAGCAATAAAGCCTTAAAGCAGGCCTTGAGAGGAGGTAGTAGCAATGAGGTTTGACGGCAAAGTGGCGGTAGTAACAGGAGGTGGAAGGGGCATGGGGAAAGCAGTTGCTTTGCTTCTTGCGAAAGAGGGAGCATCGGTAGCTATCTTTGACATACTCGAGGAACATGCTATTTCTGTTGCTAACGAGATAAGCAGCCTAGGGAGTAAGGCACTTAGTATCAGGGTGGACGTCTCATCCCCTGAAGAAGTAAGAAAGGCTTTTCTCGAGGTAGATCAGAAGCTTGGTGAGGTTGACATATTAGTGAATGCTGCTGGTATTCAAAGAGTTGCCTCGATCCTTGACGAAGACGTAGCGTCTTGGAATAGGGTTATTGACGTTAACTTAACCGGTACCTTTCTTTGCTGTAAGGAAGCCTGTAAGAGGATGATACCTAAGAGGTGTGGCAAGATTGTTAACTTTGGTTCAGCCGCTGGGTTGGTGGGGGTTCAGTGCATGCTGAGTTACTCTGCTAGCAAATTCGGGGTGATAGGTTTCACCCAGGCTCTTGCACTCGAAGTTGGAAAGTATGGCATTAACGTAAATGCCGTATGCCCTGGCTGTGTTGACACAGACATGTGGAGAGAGACACGGGAAGGATTTGCGAGATACACGGGGAAGTCCCCTGAGGAGCAGTTTCAGGAAACGGCTTCTTCCGCCCCCTTGGGGAGGGTTGGTAACGTTGATGATATTGCTAGGGTGGTGGCCTTCCTCTGTAGTGACGACGCTAGTTACGTTACGGCACAGTCTATATCGGTTTGTGGTGGCATGCGACCTCACTGAGCTACCCCGCAATGGGAGGGAGGGTACCCGTGGAACTTAGTTACATGGTTTGGTACATTCCCACAAGAATCGTGTTCGGAAAAGGTGTAGCAGCACAGATTGGTGAATATGTTAGGGAATTCGGGAACACATGCTTTTTGGTTATTGATCCTGCCTTGGACAACAAAGGCTTGGGGGAAGAAATAGCTTCCCTCCTGAAGGAAAAGGGTATAGGAGTGGTAAAGTACAGCGACATTCCTCCTAATCCTCCTTGTTCCTGCGTGGATAGGGCATCAGAGATAGCGAGGCAAGAGGGGTGCAATGTAGTCGTAGGAGTGGGTGGAGGCAGTACAATTGACGTTGCCAAGGGAGTTGCTGTTGTTGCTAAGAATGCGGGAGAGTGTTGGGACTATGTTAAAAGGAGGGAGACGGGTCAGAGGACAATAGTAGACACTTTGCCAATCATAGCTGTTCCCTCAACAGCTGGAACTGGTTCAGAGGTCACTCCTTACGCTGTATTCACTAATCCACTAGTCCGGGAAAAAGGGACAATCGTCAGTGATAAGATTTTCCCCAAGGTGGCTTTGGTGGACCCAACTCTTACTGTCTCCATGCCCCCAAGACTTACTGCTTCGACCGGAGTAGATGCCTTTGCACACGCTATAGAATCCTATATAAACGTAAAATCCAATTACTATTCCGAGTTAATAGCTCTAGAGGCTATGAAGCTAATCTTTTGGGCTTTACCTGTGGCTTTCTCAAACGGAATAGACGAGAGCGCAAGGTCCAAGATGCTATGGGCGAGCACACTAGCTGGAATAGCAATCGCAAATGTAGGTCCCTGTCTACCTCACGCTCTAGGACAAGCGGTAGGAGGGCTTACTGGAGCGGCTCATGGTGAGACAGTAGCGGCGTGTCTCCCGGAAGTTCTGGCTTTTACATTCATCGCAATTATCGAAAAACTGGGGAGAGTGGCGGAAACTATAGAACCCTCTTTTAGATCCCTACCACTGTGGACAAGAGCCGAGAGGGCCTTAGAGCTTGTAAGAAATTTGCTGAGATGCATAGGTTTGGAACTCCGATTCAGAGACCTAGGATTAAAGGAAAGTGATATCGAGGGGGTGGCTAATGCTGCCTTGAAGGCCTACTTCTGGGACATAGAAGCGCATCCACGAAGGGTAGGGAAAGATGATATTCTCAAAATTTGTAAGGACTGCTACTGATGACTTACCCCAATTCCACGGGATGAGGTGAAGACAGAACCAAAAAGCAGCAAACTTTAGGAACGTTCTCCTTGCAAAGCAGCTCATTGGTCCCTACATAGTGTGATGGAACGCTTTCCCCAAAGCTCCTTCCTCGAGGGAGGAGCTTTCTTTTTTTCTCAAAAAATTTTTGACCTTACTTGACAAAAAGGGGGCGCCTCAGTAAACTGTGAATAGTCTAAGAAGGTAAAAGAAAGGGGGTGCCCGAATGGAGAGAAGAGAAGAACTCGCCCATGCAGCAAATGGGAGCCAAGAGGTAAGCCAGGAAGCGCAACCATCGCTCCAAGAAGAAGTTGAAAGACTCAAAGTTGCTCTGGAAGAAGAGAAACGAAAGGTTTCCGAGAAGGAGCAGCTCATCAGCGAATACCTGAACGACCTCAAGCGAGTCAAAGCAGATTTCGACAACTTCAGGAAACGGGAAATGCTCTATCGACAGCAATTTGTGAAATCGGCTAACCGGGATCTCATTCTGAAGATTCTCCCTGTACTCGATGACTTTGAGAAGGCGCTTCTTGAGGGTCAAAAGAACGAGGTCAATGCAGCGTTCCTGCAAGGGGTAGAA
The DNA here is from genome assembly GCA_014359405.1 of Candidatus Caldatribacterium sp. Classification (NCBI taxonomy): domain Bacteria; kingdom Pseudomonadati; phylum Atribacterota; class Atribacteria; order Atribacterales; family Candidatus Caldatribacteriaceae; genus Candidatus Caldatribacterium; species Candidatus Caldatribacterium oleiphilum. The sequence goes on along the minus strand of JACIZN010000026.1, from coordinate 13,041 downwards.
CTCATATACCGGAAGCTTTTGAGCGTTCTTGAGAAGGAGGGAGTGCAACCCATCGAGACAAAAAATCAGAAATTCGATCCAAAGTACCATGAAGCAGTGGCTACGGTTTCCCTACCGGAACGGGAAGATTTCGAGATTATTGAGGAGGTGCGGAGAGGGTACCTCTATCACGACGAAGTCCTGCGCCCGGCGCAGGTAAAAGTCAACCGAATTCCTCAGGATAAGATGGCGTGAAAGGAGGTTGAGGAGAATGCCCAAAGTCATCGGTATAGACCTTGGAACGACAAACTCTGTCGTGGCATACCTTGAAGGGGGACAGCCCGTTGTAATTCCCAACAAAGAGGGGTCCCGCCTCACACCCTCTGTTGTGGCGTTCACAAAGCAGGGGGAAATTCTCGTAGGGCAACTTGCTAAAAGACAGGCCATCACAAACCCCAAAAATACCATCTTTTCCATTAAACGGCTCATGGGTCGTCGCTACGATGATCCTGAGGTCGAAAAAGCGCGGAGAGTTCTTCCTTACGAAATCGTCCCTGGAAAGCATGGAGAGGCATGCGTTAAGGTAGGGGACCGCATTTACACTCCTCCAGAAATCTCAGCCATGATTCTCCGTAAACTCAAGGAAGATGCCGAAGAGTACTTGGGCGAAAAAATTCAGGAAGCAGTCATCACTGTTCCCGCGTACTTCAACGACAGCCAGAGACAGGCAACAAAAGACGCAGGAAAAATCGCCGGTCTTGATGTGAAGCGCATCATCAACGAGCCTACTGCAGCAGCTTTAGCCTATGGCCTCGGAAAAGGGAAAGAGGAAATCATTGCGGTGTACGACCTTGGTGGGGGCACTTTCGATATTTCCATTCTTGAAATCGGCGATGGTGTCTTCGAGGTGAAAGCCACTGCTGGTGATACTTTCCTCGGTGGGGACGACTTCGACCGCCGACTCATGGACTACATCATCGAGGAATTCCGCAAGGACACAGGAATTGACCTCCGAGGAGACCAGATGGCCTTGCAGCGCCTGAAAGAAGCAGCAGAAAAAGCCAAGTGCGAGCTCTCCACAGCCTTGCAGACCGAAATCAATCTACCCTTCATCACCGCTGATGCTACCGGTCCGAAACACCTTGTCATGACCATCACTCGGGCAAAGCTCGAACAGCTGACCATCGACCTTATCGAGCGGACCATCGGACCATGCGAGCAAGCTCTCCGTGACGCAGGTCTGAAACCCGAGGACATTGACGCAGTCATCCTCGTCGGTGGCATGACCCGGATGCCCAAAGTACAGGAAATTGTGGAAAAAATCTTCAAGAAGGAACCTCGTCGAGGCGTGAACCCCGATGAGGTCGTAGCCATGGGTGCTGCAATTCAGGCTGGAGTCCTCAAGGGAGAAGTAAAGGACGTTCTCCTTCTTGACGTTACACCCCTTTCCCTGGGTATCGAAACGCTCGGCGGAGTCTTTACCAAAATCATCGAACGGAACACCACTATCCCGGTTTCAAGGAGTCAGATTTTCACAACCGCGGCAGATAACCAGACAACTGTGGAAATCCACGTGCTCCAAGGAGAACGGCCTATGGCTAAGGACAACTTCTCCCTGGGTCGTTTCCAGCTCACCGGTATTCCACCGGCACCTCGAGGGGTACCGCAAATCGAGGTGAAGTTCGACATCGATGCCGATGGAATCCTCCACGTATCGGCTAAGGACCTTGCCACCGGGAAAGAACAGGCCATTACCATAAAGGCTTCAAGCGGCTTGACCAAAGAGGAAATCGATCGAATGATTCGAGAGGCCGAACTCTATGCCGAGGAGGACCGTCGCAAGAGAGAGGAAGCCGAACTCCGCAACCAGGCAGACAACCTCATCTACACGGTGGAAAAAACCCTCCGGGAGTCCGGAGACAGACTCTCATCAGGTGTACGCTCAAGAGTTGAGAGCGCACTCAATGCCCTCAAGGAAGCGCTCAAAGGAACCGATGTGGCTGAAATCCGCCGCAGAATGGATGACCTCCAGTCGGCATCGCACGCTATGGCGCAGGAGCTCTACCAGAAAGCTGCGCAAGGGGGTACATCAAGTGGGTACTCCTCCCAAGGGAAGCAGGACAACGTCGTTGACGCCGATTACCGGGTAGTGGACGATGAAGGGAAGTAGTCCTCAAAGCCCCATATCCTCGAGGATATGGGGCTTTCTTTTTTACCATACTGCCTTTCCAGGGTGGGTAGGACGATGAAGCGGGATTACTATGAAATCCTTGGGGTCGATCGAAACGCAACGCAGGAGGAAATCAAAAGAGCGTATCGCCGCCTCGCTCGCCAGTATCACCCTGATGTGAACCCCGGTGATAAGGAGGCTGCTGAAAAGTTCAAGGAAATCAACGAAGCATATCAGGTCCTCTCAGACCCTGAAAAGCGGGCCATGTATGACCGTTTTGGGCATGCCGCCTTTGGAGGGGAAGCCCAGGCAGGTTACGGTGGCTTTGGCCCAGATTTTGACCTCTTCCGGGAATTCACAGGATTCGGGGATATTTTCGACTTTTTCTTCGGATCCGGTACCCAAACTCGCCGGAGAGAAAGGGCAGCACGTCCCGTACGTGGCGAAGACGTTACCGTAGAGCTGACCCTTGAGTTCGAGGAGGCAGCCTTTGGGACGGAAAAGGAGGTTACCTTCCGGCGTCTTGAAGAGTGCCCGGATTGCCGGGGAATTGGAGGGAGGAGGAAGGTTACCTGCGGCAACTGCCACGGTACGGGAGAGATACGTCACACTCAGACCTCATTTTTTGGGTCCATCGTTACCTCTCGTCCTTGCCCCTACTGCCAGGGTCGGGGATGGGTGATCGAAGATACGTGTCCAACATGCCGAGGTCGAGGAAAAGTACAGAGAGAACGGAAGATGAAGATCAAAATCCCCCCGGGAGTGGACACGGGGTATCGCCTTCGGGTTTCTGGCGAGGGAGGAGCCGGAGAAAACGGGGGTCCCCCTGGAGATCTCTACGTCCTTGTAAAAGTTAAGCCTCATCGATTCCTCGAGCGGAAAGGCCAAGACCTCTACTACGACCTTGTCCTGACCTATGCGCAGCTCGTCTTGGGAGATGAGGTCGAAGTTCCCACTCTCCAGGGGAGTGAAAAAGTCCGCATTCCTCCTGGTACAGAGAGTGGGACTCTTTTGCGCCTTCGAGGAAGGGGTCTTCCTGACCCCCGGACAGGGACACGAGGAGACCAGATACTTCGGGTGCGGCTCTATGTGCCGAGAACTGTCACAGGGGAACACCGGAGGATTCTTGAGCGGCTCCTTGAAATTGAACGAGGAGAAACCCCGGGTGAGACACGTAAGGGGAACTTCTTTGATCGGCTGCGTGAGGCCTTTATCCATCCTGAAGAGTAAAAACATCAATGGGCCGGTTCTTCTTCCATCCCGATCCTCAGCCTGGAAAAGTCATCCTCCTCCCCCCGGAGGAGGCGCATCACCTTGAAGTCCAGCGGATTGCCCCACAGAAGGATATCCTGGTGGGTGACGGAAAGGGAAAACTCTACCGGGGAATCCTGCAGGGGAGGGAAAGAGAAGGCGCATTTGTGCTCGTTGTGGAAAAAGTGAGGGAGGAAGATCCCCCTTATCCCCTTTTCATCTGGCAAAGTTTCCTGAAGAGTCCCACGAGAATGGACTGGCTTGTGGAGAAACTCGCAGAAATAGGGGTTACAAAAATTGGCCTTTTTCCTGCGGAAAGGTCAGTGAGAGAGAGAATCTCTGAAGAGAAAATGCAGCGTCTCCAGCGAATTGTCATTAATGCTTGCAAGCAATCGGGAAGGGTATGGTTTCCTGTGGTGCAGGTGTTCACCTCCTGGGAGGAATTCCTCTCGACGCTCTCTGCTGCCAAGGGGGGAACGCTATTCTTGGCCGATCCTTCGGGAGAAGAAAATCTCCTCAGAACCCTGAAAAAGGGAGATATCCGATGTCTTCTTGGCCTTATAATAGGTCCTGAAGGGGATTTAACGGAAAAAGAGAAGGGGGATCTCTCTGCTTTGGGAGCAAGACCCGTATCTTTGGGGAGAAAGATACTTCGAAGTGAAACCGCAGCCCTGGTTGGAGCTGCGCTCCTTTCTTCTTTCCTGGAGGAAAAATTATGCGGGTGAGCATCAAAACCCTTGGATGCAAGGTGAACCAGGCCGAAAGCGATCTCCTCATTGCGGCTTTCGAAAGGGCAGGGCTCACGGTAGTTGACTTTGACGAAGTCGCTGACTGCTACATTGTAAATAGCTGTGCAGTGACTGAAGAAGCGGAGCGCAAAACCCGCCAGTACGTCCGTAGAGCTGCACGTAGAAATCCCAAAGCTTCCGTAATCCTCATAGGCTGCTGTGCGAAGCTCTGGAACCACAGGAATGGTAATCCCTTGGGAGAAAAGGTTGTCATCCTTCCCGCCAGAGAGAAGGAGAAGGAAGTCTGCCGGTTCCTTGAAGAGCGGTTCGGCATACCCCTTGAGCTTCCACCTTTCCCTCACCCACCTCGAGCCCGGGCCTGGGTAAAGGTTGAAGAAGGGTGTGACCACTTCTGTAGCTTCTGTCTTGTCCCATACCTTCGGGAAGGAGTAAAGAGTCGAAAATTCGAAGAGATCCTGAGCGAGATCCACCATCTTGTGCAGAAGGGCATTCGGGAAATTGTCCTCTGCGGAACAAACCTTGGATACTTTGGAAGAGATACGAAAGAGGGGACCCTCATCGACCTTATAGAATTCCTCGTAGCAAGAACGGAAAACGTTCGCTTTCGTCTCAGTTCCCTTGAACCCTATCTCCTCTCAGAGGACTTCATCACCCGGTACTTTGCTCTCGGTACCAGAGTATGCCCCCATCTCCATCTCCCCCTCCAGAGTGGAAGCGACAGAGTACTGGCACGAATGAGACGGGAGTACACCACAAGAGCCTACGCTGACCTTGTGGCAACAATCCGTTCCCTGTGTCCCCAGGTGGCCATCACGACTGATATCATCATGGGATTCCCCGGTGAAACCGAAGAGGATTTCGAGGAAACGGTGCGTTTTTGCCGGGAGGTTGGATTTGCCAGGATGCACGTTTTTGCCTTCTCCGCCCGGCCCGGAACGGTAGCTTTTGAATGGGAGAAAACGTCAGGTGTCCCGAAATCGGAAAAGCAGCGAAGGGTCCAGCGCCTCCTTGAAATTGGTAGGAAACTCTCAGAAGAGTACCACAGGCACTTCCTTGGAAAAGAACTCCACGTCCTCATCGAATCCGTTGAAGAAAATACAGGGCTTGGCCACTCGGAAAACTACATACCTGTCCGTGTGCAGGGCATCTCCAGCAACGAGATACGAGAGATTGTGTCTGTTCTCGTAGAGGAAGCCCGGGATACCTATGTTAGAGGGAGGTTGATCAAAAGATGAGGCGGTACAGTATTTTCCTTTGGATGCTCCTTTTCCTTATGGTCCCCCTTTTTCAGGCCCTGGGGAGAGAAGAACTCCTTGAAATTCGCATCGTAAAATGCGTGCGACCCAACCTTGTCGTTGCCGCAGTAGAAAAGGGAGGCAAGGTTGAAAAGGTGAGGGTGAAACTCGCAGGTATCCAGGCCCCCCTTGAAAACCCCGAAATTTACCGCCAGGCGCTTTCTCGGCTGCGCGAACTCGTGGAAGGAAAAGAGGCGGGTTTTGATTTTGCCTTAGGTTTTTCGCCTGAGAAAAGCCCCTGGGTTGGTTACCTCTACCTTGCACAGGATGAAGAGGAACCCTGTATTGTGAACGCGGTACTCCTCTGCGAGGGACTCGTAACTCTTGACGAAAAAACCGCGGGGCGCAATCTCCTTGGGTACCTCCTGAGCATGCAGGAGAAAGCACAGGAAGAGGGTCTCGGTATCTGGAAAAAGGCTCCTTCTAAGAAGAAAAAGACCGAAGAAGAGTGCCCCTCCTGTGTCATTCGATTTCCTGAAGGGCTCGGTCGAGTAGTTCCTCAAGAACTCCGCAATGTGCAAGGAGGTCAAGAATAGTCACCCGACTTCGAAGGAAGCGGGCCCAGAGGAAAGCATCCCGGACCATCTTTCCCGGGAATCCCAATTCTCTGAAGTTTGTAGGAATCCCCGCACGTCTGAGGAGCTCAAAGGGGTTAAAAAGAGAAAGCTTATCCTCGACTGCTCCTTGAAGGAGAAGGGGGTTAACCTCAGGCCAAGAGAGGTTCTCCTTCTTCCGGGCTTCTTCCTCCACAAAGGGGAAGAGCGGACCAAAGTGCACCTTGAGGGTGTCCCAGTCAAAGTGGTTTTGGGGAATACACCGTAGGCCCTCCCTGGCTTTCTCAAAGAAAAGCTGGAAGAGCCTCCAGACGATGCAGGTTGCCACTCCCACCCTGAGACCATGGAGCGACGGATGGAGCCCCCGGTGGAGGGCCATCATCTCAAGGTAATGCGCAACAAGGTGCTCCCCTCCAGAGGCAGGACGGGAATCCCCAATCATTTCCATGCCCAGTCCTGACCACACGAGTGCCCAGATGAGAACTGTCACTGCCTCCTTGTCCCGCCTTGCTATGCCTTCCGCATAGAATCCGAGGTCTCTCAGAAACGAAGCGGTGTTCTCCCAAAGAGGTTCACAAAAGTCCTCTCCGAAGAGGACCCGGCGAATCACCCAATCCGCATTGGCGGTAATCTTTCCCACAAGATCCGCAAAGCCAGCCTGAACAAGAGGAAGGGGAGCGGCAGAGAGAACTCCAATATCGGCAAAGAGCGCAAGAGGGGGTGTTGCGTCGTAGGTTACCTTATACCCCCCAACAAGCATCGGTGCTCCAGGGGAAACATACCCATCCATAGAGGGAGCCGTGGCAACGGCAACGTAAGGGATGCCAACCCGATGCGCCACAAATTTCGCAAGGTCGTTGATAACCCCTGATCCAACGGCAACGAGAAAATCAGGCTGCTTGAAGAGGTACTCACCGATTTGGCTTCGTGCTCCCTCATCGGGTTCAAGGAAGGGAAAGGGCCCGTCTTTTTTCAAGAGACCGGGGAGAATCGAAAAAGAGGAGCTTTCAAGGACACGCATGACCTCCTTACCTGCCACTTCGTATGTGGTTTCGTCAAAGAGCACAAGGGCCTTACCCCTGAGGTTAAGGTCCCGGAGGACAGAGGGTATCCTCGGGATGACATCCTCACCGACGAGAATCCTTTGTGTCCTGATACGGTGCACTTTTCCGCATTGGCACTGAAAGGTTTTTCCCAGAAGGGCGCATACATCCTGCATTGCTTCTCACCTCTTAAGGTTCTGCGCGAGTTCTTCAAGGGAAGAGAATACAAAATCAGGTTTCCAAGGAGAATGCTCAAGGTCCTCTCTCTTTGTCTCTCCTGTGAGGAGAAGAATGGTCGTGATACCCGCCTTCTGCCCCATGGCGATATCCGTGTACAACCGGTCTCCCAGGATGGCGAGTTCTTCCCGCCTTGCCCCTGTCCGCCAGAGGGCGTACTCGACCATTTCCGGATACGGCTTACCAAAGTAGCGAGGTGTTCGCCCGGTTGAAGCCTTTATCGCCTCAATGATGGACCCCGCATCGATGAGCTCGCCGTCTTCCGTGGGGCAGTTGAGATCAGGATGGGTGGCAAAGAAGGGAACACCTCTTCGGAGAAAGAGACAGACTTTCGCCAGCTTCCGGTAGGTGAGAGTTTTGTCAAAGCAGAGCACAACGGCGTCAGGGTTCTCCTCAACCACGACGAATCCCCCTCGCAGGAAATCTATGGCCACTTCCCGGCTGGCAAGGAGAAAAATCCGAGCTCCCGGGCAAATTCTCTGGAGGTGGAAAATACAGGAGTCCGTGGAAGTGATGATATGCTCCGGTGTGCAGTCCTTAAGGCCAAGGAGGCGGAGCTTTTCGGCATAGAATGCAGCACGGTGAGAAGAATTGTTGGTGAGAAAGTAGAGCCTCTTTCCCTGTTCTTCCAAAAGCTCCGTGAACTGCAAAGCTCCCGGAAGAAGCCGATTCCCTAAGTAAAACGTCCCATCCATATCCGAGAGAAAAACCCTGATGCTCTGCAGCATTTCTCTTCTCATCGGAAAAGCTCCGGGTACCGAGAAGCTAAGTCTTCGAGAAGACTAACCTTCAGGTGCTTTATGGTAACACCGTACTGGGCCGCAAGAGTTTCAGTGTAATCCTCGCTCTGCAGGAGGTTTTCAAGAAGAGCAGGACGTCCGTGGAAGTATTCGTAAGTAAGGAACCGGATTGTTTCAGGCTTGAGCTCGAAGGAAGCGGTCTCAGTGATTTTGGCAATTGCGTAATCCCAGAGTTCCTGGGAGTAACTCTGGGGGTTATGAGCGATGTACTCGGAGAAGTACTGTCCGATTTCTTCGCGGAGCTTCCCAAGGTCTTCACTCTTTTCTGCTTCCTTGCGAAGGTACGTCATAATCCTTTCGAAAATCTGTGTATCCTGGGAGACGATTTTCCCCATTTCCTGGGGCTCGAGCTTGTACCAGGGGTATCGTTCAAGCTGCTTCCAGATGGCGATTTTCTTCTCAGAGGGAGAAACTTGAGGAACTTCCTCAAGAACTTTCCCGGCAAAGTACAACTTGAACTGGAGGCTCTGGGAAACCTTTCCCAGCTCCTCAAGCATGCGCCGTGCAAAGTCTCGACGAAAGATTTCCCGAAGGAGATCCTCCCGCTTCTTCAAGGAAAGGGGTTCTTCCTCAGAGGCAACAAGAGATGGCAACGGCACCACCTGCCCAAGACCGGTGTACCGGGCAAGAAGAGGGTCAAGTCTTCTCGCAAACCGCTCGTAATCTGCAATTTCGCAGCTGACCTCGACCTCGCCCACAAAGGCCACACTGCCATCGTAAGGGTTCCCAGTGACGGTGTCCTTCCGCCAGAGAGGAACTCGGAAGGTAAGAGATACCTCCCCCTGGAGGGGCAGCACTTCCTCTACAATGCCAAAGGGTGGGGGTTGAATCAGAAAGCGCACCGGATGAGGCTTCTCATTCCGTACCACCCTAATCCGAAAGGGTAAGGCAGTGGGACCAAAAAGCGATCCCTCCCGTACCCATACTTCCCGCACGATAGCAACACTTTTAGGGGGCAGGGAGTGCCATGAGGCAAAAAGAGAAAACACGCCTACACACAAAAGGAAAAGGAGAAAGCCAAAAAGCCACCTTCCAAGTAATCTGAGTACGCCACCCACAGCCATCTCTTTCTCTCCCTACAAGAGGTTTTGTCGTTTCTGAAGGTATCGCAAGTAGTACAGGTATGAGACCCTGGCAAGAACCACCCGAACCTCAAGAAGGGCAACGCCGATGTTTGGAAAGAGGCCACCGTTTTCCTCGAGGTGCTGCAGGGCTTCTTCCCCAAAGGTTTTCCGGAAATCCTCTCTCTCCAGGTCCTCAAGAAACATACCCGTAACCACCTCATTGACAGCCATGAAAAGAAGCGTCTGGTAAAGGCCAGGGTACTCAGAGAGTGCCAGTGTGTTCGGATTTCGCACTATCTCCCGGACACGGAAAGGATTGGCGATGAGTTCATCATGTTCTTTTTGCATTTTCTCGCGAATCAGGGCAATTTCATGGTCAACAAACGTCTGCCATTCAGGGTTATTCTCCATGTGGGGATGGCGCTTCAACCACTCAAGACCTATAAGGTACATATCGTACACCGATCCCACCCGGTACGTATCAAGAGGAGAAGGGTACAGGAAACGGCGAACCCACTCTCGAAACGTTCGGCTCTTTGAAACTTCCTCAAGTTTTGTTCGTGCCTCCTCGTAGCCTTCCTCGAACAGGGTTTGACGGTACTTGTCTCGCACCTTATCCATATAGGACAGGAGGTAGGTTTCCAAATCACGAGACAATCGCTCTTTCCCTCTCCCGTCAAAATCGTACTGCTTCCACCTTTCGGGATCGGTAACTTTAAAGGTAAAGGAGACTCTGAGAACCACGAAGTCATTCCCGTATCCCTCCTTGAAGAAAGCCATTCCTTTGTCCCAGAGGTACCGGAGCATTCCCAGGATATCTCCCGAAGGCGCAGGAGCGACTTCACGGAGGAGCAAAAGCGCATCCACAGTTTGAGGTTTACGGGTTGCCCGATGGGCAAAAGCAAAGGGCCTTGGGGTGGCAAGAAGGAGCTTCTTCGAACCCACAGAAATCCCCTCATCTACGACCTCAAGCCGTTCCCCCACAAACCCTTGCCACCCTGGCTTCAGGGTCCGGACAACAAGGAAGTCCTCTGCATCCACAAGGTGGAGACTGAAAAGGAAAAGGCTCAGAGCAAGGGAAGCGAACCCCAAAAAGATAGCCACAGGAAGAGAGGGGAAAGGATTCCTCCTCCCAAAAGGAGCGTCGACTTCTCTGCTCCTCTTCCCAGAGAAGAGGTCAATCCTTGTACCCTGATAGTACTCAAGAATTGGCTCGAGGATTTCATCGGTAACCTTTCCTCGTACTTCCCGGCACAATGTTTGCTCAAGGAGAAGAAGTGTCTCGGCAAGGGCCTGAGACGAGTGAGGAAGCTCTCGGGCAAGACGCTGAACTTCAAGAGCAAGACTCTCGTACTCCTCAGAGGAAAAGAAGGAGGTAAGGATTTCGCTTGTCTCTACCCGGTACACCCGGGGGGAGAAATTCCCCGCAAGGAGAACCTCAAGTTCGTCACACAGGGAATCAACTTGTCTTCTCTCCTTGAAGGGAAGGGGGACTTTCCGAAGTTCCCCCACGAGACGGCGTGCCTTCTCCTCATCTCCATCCCGTACGGCCTGAAGGAGTGTCTCGAGAATTCCTCTTGCAGGACTGGTAGAGGTGGCAATGAACTTTTGCAAGTCACGCACAAAATCAGCCTGCAGAGGCCTTTCAAGGTACCTCCAGAGCCCGAGAAACGAGAACGCTCTCCTTTTGGCAAAGATTGTATCCCCTATGAGGAGCTTACGGTATACCCCGTAGATAAGGGGAGCAAGGATGAGAACTACTCGGGCGTAAGGGTTAAGGTAATCCCCTGCAAGCATGAAGAGCGCATCCACAGCTTGAAAGATGAATCCCATGTTCCAGATGGCGTAGGAGAGGAGAACGAAAAGAAAAAGGGCCAAAATGTCTCGACCTAAAGCGCTCTCGTACTCTTTTTGCCACTCCGTCCGAAGATTCTCTTCGCACTGTCTTGCCCGGTTCAGGGTTTCTGCATCGGGAGAGAAACTCACAACTCGATAGAGGAAGAAGGGGTTCCCAGAGGTTTTGAGGAAGAAAAAAGCCCTCTGGTAACGCTTCCGCAAAAAATCCTTCGACCCAATTACAACCTTCCTACCCTCTTCAAAGAGAGAAGGAATTTCCACGAAGAAAATCTCTTCAAGCCTCATTCAGAACTGTTCCCCTTTCACCTCAACCCGAAGTGTTCCTTCAACAAAGGCAAGGCCTTGGAGGATACGGAGTTCCCTTCTCTGGGCGAAGGTTTCAATTGTCCGTCCTGTACATCCCGTATAGTACTGAAAGAAATCCGGTGCAAGAGCGATTCCCGCCCTCCGGAAAATAGGTCCCACAAGGTAAATACCCTCAAAGACGGGGAGGTCTCGCTCGAGAAAGAAAGGTATTTCCCGGAACGCAGCCTCGAAAGCATCCTGAAAGGTTGGAAGACCTGACTTCCGAATGAAGTTCCGGATGTACAGAGTTTTCCGCACCGAAGGGTACCGAAAGAGAACTTCTCCCCGGTACTTCGGAGAGAGAAATGGGAGACGAAGTCGCAGGAGAAACTCGAGCTTCTCATGCAGTGCAAGGGGGTAACGCAAACGGGCAAGTCGCTCATGTTCTTCGAAAGGGATACGCTCATGGATGAATATCATAATACCAGCGTTCCTGTACACGTACTCACTCTCCATGGTCACCGTTTCATGGAGGCTTGAGTACACTCGAATGACACCAGGTTGCGAGAGGAGATACCTCTGCAGCGCCCTGATTCGTCTTCCTCGAAGCACCTCAGTTTTCCGTCCAAAAGCCGCATTGGCATCTTCCCAGCCAAAGAAATTCCGGATGTGACCGACGCTCACCACGACGGGAGTGCGAACTTCCTCTCCACTCCGGTCAACGTATGCTCGGGTTTCCTTGTGCCACCCATCAGGATCTATTACCGGCAGGAAAATGCTGTACGCACCATTTGCAAGTTCTGCTTCCTCTCGGCACAGCGCAAGAAAAGCAAGAAAAAGAGTGAGAGAGTGCACCTTCTCTCCACCGTGGCATGTTGCCTCAAAAACAAGGGTGTTCCTCCGATGCTCAGGATATCCAATTTCAAGAACGGGAATCTTCCTCCCTCCGTCGGTGCGGAAGTCTCTTCCTTCCTCATCAGGAAGGAAGAGAAACCTCCCCGGAAGAGTACTTTCCCTGAGAGCCTGGCACGCCGCTTCTTCCATCGCCTCGAGAAAATTCTCGTAACTCTCCTCAAGGAGGGAGAGGTAACGCCCCAGACGATCTAAGCTTCGCATCATGAGGATTCACTCCAGGGGACAAAGGGCACAGGTGGTCGGAGAAATTTCGTCCATTCGGTTTTCTCAGTAGCCTGCGTTGCCGGCCAGAAGAAGTCCTTGAGGAATCCCAGGCCGAGTCGAGAAGCAACGCGAAAAGCCTGGGCGAAGCCCTCGCCATTCTCGTCACGCCGCACAATATCGTTGAGCATGCGAAGGGCTGCATTCTCGACCACCCGGAGTTTCACATTTTCAAAGGCTTCCTCAAGACCCCAAAAAACGCACCGATAGTGCTGGGAGAGCTCGAGAAAGTTGCGGTCCTCAAAGTACGGGTCGCCAATAATCATATCCCAGGTCATGGGCTGGAAACCAGGAATACCATGCATGATGAAGACAATGGGGAAGAGACGGTGGAGAATCCCGTAGAACCCCCGAAAACGGAAACGCCCGTAGTGGTAGAAGAAATCCCGATGCCTGTATGCCTCAAGGAGCATGGCGTCTTCTTTACGGAAGGTATCCGCAAAGGCACTTTTCAGGTACTCCAGAACTTCCCGGGAGGATTTCCGAGGTGCTAAGGCGTACTCCTCCTCGCCCTCCTGAATCTCAAGGAATTCCGAAGGCAAACTGACCAGGTACTTCTCCTGCTTTTTATCCTCCACGTG